>NZ_SHKN01000001.1:300000-499685 GCF_004217115.1 Ancylomarina subtilis
TGAATATTTCATCTCATTCATACGAGTATTCAGATAAAAAATATAGCCCACCGGGCATTAAGATATAATAGAAGAAATGACTCATAAAACCTCAGATATTAAGGGTGTAAAAGAATTGATTGACATTTGTGTTGGAAAGGGAATGGAATATGTTGTTATTTCTCCCGGATCACGAAATGCACCTTTGAGTATCTCTCTTGCACGCGATAATCGTATACAAACCCCTGTGATTGTTGATGAACGAAGTGCTGGGTATTTTGCTTTGGGTATTGCTCAACAAACGGGGAAGCCAGTTGGTTTGGTTTGTACCTCGGGTACAGCTTTGCTTAATTATGCGCCTGCCGTTGCTGAGGCTTTTTATCAGCGTTTACCTTTGGTTGTGCTTTCAGCTGATCGTCCGCAAGAGTGGATTGGTCAGGATGACAGTCAGGCGATTAATCAGGTGAATGTTTTACAAAATTTTGTTAAGGCTAGTTACCATTTGCCTATTGTTACTGATGGGACGGATGATTTATGGAGTCTCAATCGAATGATGAATGAGGCACTTTCAAAGTCTATTTCCGGTAGATTGGGGCCCGTTCATATCAATATTCCTTTTCGTGAGCCATTATATGGTGAAAAAAATAAAGAGGGTGAATCTGAAAGAATTATCAATAAGATTGTAGCTAACGAAGTGCTTTCTAATGAGATTAAAGAAGCTTTAGTTCAAGAATGGAGATCATCAAGTAAGGTGTTGATTTTAGCAGGTCTTTTACCAAAAAATGAAAAACTGAATGCTTGTTTGAGCCAGTTGGCAAAGTTTAAACAAGTTGTTGTATTAACCGAGAGTATTTCGAATCTTAACGATCAGGCTTTTTTACCTTGCATCGATCGGGTGATTACCAGTTTTTCAGCTAAAGAGGCGGAGGTATTCCAACCTGATCTTCTGATCAATTTTGGTGGGCCTTTGGTGTCTAAAAAGATCAAATCATTTTTAAGAGAAAACCCACCTGAAAAGCATTGGTTTGTAGGTAAAGAAGATAAACTCATCGACACATTTAAGGCTCTAAGTTCGCATATTGATATTGCACCTGAAAACTTTTTTGAAGAGATCTTACCTCTTCTTTCAAACCATGAGAGTACATATGCTGATGATTGGAAAAAGCGAGACCGAGCTTGCGATTTAGCTCATGAAGACTATTTGAAAAATACAAAATGGTCTGACTTAAAGGCTTTCGAGTCGGTGTTGGGGGCAATTCCGGATGGGGCTAATTTACAGTTGGCCAATTCATCGGTGGTGCGCTATGCCCAGCTTTTCAAAACCAGCCCGAATCTTCTTTATAATTCCAATAGGGGAACATCAGGGATCGATGGATGCACCTCAACTGCTGTTGGGGCTTGTCATGTGAATGATAAAATTACGACGCTTATAACCGGTGATATCAGTTTCTTTTACGATACGAATGGATTGTGGAATAAGTATCTGAGTAATCGACTTAAGATTGTTTTGATCAACAATGGAGGAGGAGGGATTTTTCGATTTATCCCTGGTCCATCAGATGCTCCGGAGCTTGAAGAATATTTTGAAACAGTTCAGGAATATCGTGCCGATAAGCTTGCTGAAACTTATGGTTTAGATTATTTTTATGCCGATAGTTTAGAGGCTTTGGAAAACAGTTTGCCAGACTTTTTCAAATTAGGAGAAAAGGCATGCATTCTGGAACTTAAAACGCCAAGAGAATTGAATGATGTGGTGTTAAAAGACTATTTTAAGAATTTACGTAAATAATAATTGAAGAAGAATACGGAGATTGAGCACATAAGTTGATCTTGCTGTATTCAGATCTAAAACAAAATAAAATGACACAGAGAAACTGGACAACGATAAAGGAATACGAAGATATCAAATTTGAATTCTTCGAAGGAATTGCAAAAATTACAATCAATCGCCCGGAGGTTTATAATGCATTTCGCCCACAAACCAACTTCGATATGCTTGATGCGATGGATATTTGTCGTGAGCGTTCCGATATTGGTGTAATTGTATTTACAGGTACAGGAGATAAAGCTTTCTGTTCTGGTGGTGATCAGAATGTAAAAGGAGTTGGTGGTTATATTGATGATCATGGAGTGCCTCGTTTGAATGTATTGGATTTACACAAGGCTATTCGTTCTATGCCCAAGCCTGTTGTTGCGATGGTCAATGGTTATGCTATTGGCGGAGGACACGTTTTACACGTGGTTTGCGATTTAACTATTGCTTCGGATAATGCTAAGTTTGGTCAAACAGGTCCTAAGGTGGGTAGTTTCGATGCCGGTTTTGGTTCGTCATACTTAGCTCGTCAGGTCGGTCAAAAGAAAGCTCGTGAAATCTGGTTCTTATGTCAGCAGTATTCTGCTAAAGAAGCTGAAGAAATGGGAATGGTCAACAAGGTAGTAGCCTTGGAAGATTTGGAAGATACAACGGTTGAGTGGTGCAAAATTATGATGCAGCGTAGTCCTATGGCGCTTCGTATGATCAAGCGTGGCTTAAATGCTGAGCTTGACGGACAAAGAGGTCTGATGGAATTTGCTGGTGACGCAACTATGATGTATTACTTGATGGAGGAAGCTCAGGAAGGTAAAAATGCATTTCTTGAGAAACGCGATCCTGATTTTCAGAAATTTCCTAAATTTCCAGGATAAGGAATATTAAGATATTTATGAGAAATGCCAGCCTTGGGGTTGGCATTTTTTGTTGGCGTATGTCGTTCGCATGTTTGTTCAAATTCACTATTTTTAGATGTTAGTTCAAAATAAATTAAGTCATGGATATTCGCTTAGCTCAAACCTCCGATCTGGAAGCAATCAATACAATCTATAATCAAGCCGTGCTTGCCCGATATTGTACGGCAGATCTTGATTCCATTAGCATGCGCGAACGGGAAATATGGTTTCAAACGCATTCTGAGGAAAATTATCCTGTATTTGTGGGTGAGGAAAGTGGGGAGGTGGTGGCTTGGTTTTCATTTTCTGCCTGGCGATCGGGACGACGTGCTTTGGTTCAAACGGCTGAAGTTAGTTATTACATACACGATCAGCATTTTCGAAAAGGTTATGCCAGCCAATTGATGTCTTTTGCCCTGACTAAGGCTCCAGAGCTCGGATTTAAGAATTTGTTTGCCATTCTTTTGGAACCCAATATCGCAAGTATAAAGCTTCTTGAAAAATTTGGATTCGAATTGTGGGGGAGGCTGGTTGATGTGGCTGAAATTGATGGTGAAGTTTGTAGTCAACGTATTTATGGGCGACAAGTTTAGATCATAAGAAAGCACTCCCCAATTAAGGAGAGTGCGTTGAATTAGTTCTTTGCTCTTTTGAAAAAAGCGGTATAGGCAACAGTGTGCGAACATACACCAATACCGAAAAGAATAAAGCCGCCATCGAGTTTAGGTTCTACCTTTACCAATTCCCATCCTTCCTCACCAAGTTTATCAAATTCGATATTGATATCTTTAGGTAAGCCTGTATTAGTCCATTTTCGAGCATTGATATAAACAATTTTATATTCCGATTTCATATTATTAATCTTTTTTTTGATTTATCAATAAAAATAATGAAATATCAACAATAAAGATGAAAATTGTTAAATGATTTTATTCTCCTTCTTCTAATTCAAAGATGTCACCAACAGCTGTCTCAAAATAGCGAGCCATTTTTAATGCTAATAGGGTAGAAGGAATAAATTTCCCTTTCTCTATGGCATTAATAGTTTGTCGTGAAACACCTATTTTTTCCGCAAGTGTTGCTTGAGTGATGTCCTTTTTTGCACGTTCAACTTTTAAATAGTTTTTCATATCTTTTAATCCTCCAATGCTATTTCTTCTTCAGAGAATTCTACGTTTTTATTATGTCTGAAAACAATCACGTATATTATAAGTTGGAGCTGTAAAATGTATATGCCATCCAGTTGATAATTGGATGATATGAGTTTTACTACAGCGTAAATTAACCATGATGCCAATAGCGATTGAAAGATACTCTTTAATCTGATGTGTTGAATATATTCATCATCTATTTTCTCTTTTGAAAACAGATACAATACAAATCCACTTATAGAAAAGAACAAACTGATCATGATATACATGTTATATGTCTCTTTTGTTAAATTTGGGTTGATGTTAGGATCTGGGTGTGTAATTTCTGATTTTCCGGCTAATCCTCTTGCAAAGTTACTGCCTTCCGTAAAACTTTTTATAAAAGACTCACTGTGCACATCGATTTCACCAATAAATGAAAAGATAATGGCTATTACGACGAATAGGATTCCAATTAATTTAAAATAGTTTGGTAGGTATGTTTTCATGTCAAATAGTCTTTTTATTAAACCTCGGTTTCTAAATCAAGTTCATTATTCTTATTGCGTCGGAAAAGAATGACATATACAATGAGTTGCATTTGTAAGATATAGATGCCATCCATTGGAATAATGCTTGAAAAAACTTTAGCTGTACCATAAATTATCCAAGAGACAATAAATGCCTGAAGCATTGATTTTAATCTTAAGTGTTGCATAAATTCATCATTAATTTTTTCTTTTGAAAAGAGATATAAGATAAACCCTGTTATGGAAAAGAATAAACTAATATTAACATACATTTCAGATTCCTCTTTTGATAAATATGGTTCGATGCTTGGGGCTTCTATTACGGACTCTCCATATAAGCCTTGTGATTGATTACTTCCATTAGTCCATCCTTCTACAAAGCCTTTTCTAATATCGTCGATTCCACCAGTAATGGATAAAATCATAGCGGCTAGGACCAATAAAATTCCAATTCGTTTAAAATAATGTGGTAAGTAGGTTTTCATAAAATATTTAGGTTTCTAATTATGTATTTGATTAATGATTATTCAAATGTAAACTAAACTTTACAAATAGACAACTCTAGATGCCAAAAAGTTTTGTTTGTGCGACTATTGGCTGATATTATTTGAATATATTATCTTATATGAATAGCTGATTGTCAAATGTTAAGAAGTTCTTAAAGAGCTTCTGAAGTTTTGAAATCTGACTGACTTGTTTTATTTTAGATTAATTAAAAATAAACAAAATGGGACGATTCATATTAGGATCATTATTATTGATGGTATCAATAATAACAAACGGACAGAAGGTGATGACAAAAGGGAATTATAATAAATTGACTGAGGAAGAGAAACGCGTCATCCTCTATAAGGGAACAGAATATCCTCATACAGGAAAATACGTCAATCATAAGGAAAAAGGGGTATATGTGTGTAAGCAATGTAATTTGCCTTTATACCGCTCCAGTGACAAATTCGATTCGCATTGTGGCTGGCCAAGTTTCGATGACGAAATAGAGGGGGCTGTCAAGCATTTGCCGGATGCCGATGGTAGACGTACTGAAATTGTGTGTGCTAATTGCGGTGGGCATTTGGGTCATGTTTTTATGAATGAAGGGTTCACTGAGAAAAACACCCGTCATTGTGTGAATTCAATTTCCTTAAAATTTATTCCAGCGGAAGAAAAAAAGAAAGATGAATGATTTAGACTTTATTTTAACACTAAAAGAGGGGCAGCCAAAATAGCGTATTTGCTATCGACTGCCCCTTTATAGTATTCTCAATTTTCTGAAGAATTGAATCAATCCGGATTAAATGGCTTGAGTCTTATTTTTAAGCCAGATTTGATGCTTCTCATCAAGATGAGGAGCCAGGCTGTTGTATACTTTTTGATGATAGAGGTTGAGCCAGTTCTTTTCTGTTTCGCTTAATAGATCTAAATTCAAAGCTTTGGTATCAAAAGGGAAAAGAGTGAGTGTTTCAAACTCTAAAAATTCACCATATTCGGTATTTAGTTTTTCTTTGCAAAGAATTAAATTCTCGTGACGTATACCATAAGCACCTTCCTTATAGAAACCGGGTTCGTTTGAACTTATCATTCCGGGTAAAATTGTTTGCTCTTTTAGTTCCTGGCGGATGCTCTGCGGTCCTTCGTGAACATTTAAGAAACAGCCAACGCCATGTCCGGTTCCGTGTCCGTAATTCTTGCCGTATTTCCAAAGTGCCTGACGAGCCAAAATATCGATATTGCAACCACGAGTCCCTTTAGGAAATACAGCCAAACTCATTTGAATCATACCTTTTAGGACTAAGGTAAAATCCAATTTCTCTTCCTGTGTTAATTCTCCAAGAGAAGTTGTACGTGTAATATCGGTCGTTCCATTCATATACTGACCACCTGAATCGATCAGAAGAATTCCTTCCGCTTTAATTTCACAGTCGGTTTCTGCTGTGGTCGAATAGTGAGGAGAAGCGCCATGTGCCTTATAGCCAACAATACTACTGAAACTTTCCCCCATAAAATGTTTTTGTTGAGATCTAAAGTTTTTGAGTTGATCCATTAGGGTAAATTCAGTTATTTTGATTTTACCAAGATTCTCTTCAAGCCAACAGAAAAATTGAGTTAAAGCGACTCCGTCTTGAACCATCGCATCTTTCATCCCCTTAATCTCAGTGGCATTCTTTTGGCTTTTCAACAGTTGTGAAGGATTTTCTCTTTCAATGATATTGGCCGTAATTGATCGGTAGATTTTTAAATTACTGCGATTGCTATCGAGGAGTACATTTTCAGAGCTGGGTAGTTCCTCCAGATCGTTGCATATTTGCTTATAATCAGTAATTTCAACGCCATCACTTTTCAGACTCAGAATACATTCATTGTCTAGTTTCTCTTGATCGAGATAGAGGTAACAATCCTCTTCACTAATCAAAGCGTATGCTATAGCAACAGGATTGAAGTCAACATCTTGTCCTCTAAGATTAAAAATCCATGCGATATCGTCAAGACTTCCTACGAAATGATGTTTGGCATCAAGTCGACGCATTTCTTCACGGATGGTGGTAAGTTTTTCTTTACGAGATTGACCTGCAAATTCAACCGGATATTCAAATATCTTTTGTTTGGGAAGACTTGGTCGATCGTTCCAAATTTCATTTATCAGATCTTCATCTTCATAAATATGAATAGATAAGTCAGCAAGTGCATTTTTCAGTTCTTTAGTCTGAGCGATAGAAAAACAAGTCCCATCGAAACCAATATTAGTTTCATATTCTAATTCTGAAACCAACCATTCGTACTGGTTTAGAACGCCAGGCACTCCCATTTTGAAAAGTTGAATACCGCTTCCCTCAAGTTGTTTTTCTGCTTGTAAAAAATAACGGGAGTCTGTCCATAGCCCAGCTTTATCTTTGGTAATAATAATAGTTCCGGCAGAACCTGTAAAACCGGATATCCATTGACGGGCTGTCCAATACTCCGGAACATATTCACTCATGTGTGGATCGGAGCTTGTGATGATGTAAGCGTGGATTTCTTTTTCTTCCATCAGAGAACGCAATGCATTCACTCTTTCAAAAATGGTCATAATTGAGTTTAATTATTGTTTATTCGTTAAAAATACGATTAAAGCTATTTATGCACCCAATAAAGCAGCTTAAATTTCATAATAATATGATTTTTCCTTGAAATTATGAGAAAAAAAGACTGAGTGAAAACAAAAAATCCCTCTTTCTGCTTAGAAAGAGGGACGAAATATATTATAAAGTTTTATTTTAAACTGATGTTGCCATATTTACTCATGATATAGACTTTGGCTTCAGGAGATGTTTTTTCTCCAACAAGCACCTTAATTCTGGATTCTGAATTATCCTTGAATTCTTCGATTACTTGTGATTCGGTTGGGTAACTGATACCACAATATTTAGTCTCTGCTTCGAGCATATAGGATGCCTCTTCAGCAATAATTATACGACAAGGTACGTATTGGTTATCGACCTTAATTGTCTCAAAATTAGCAGAAACATTGTCGACTTTGCAATTGCCATATCTCAAGTTTAAATCGAGACTTCGGCTTACATTTCCAATCTTAATGTCAGAATATTGTCCTTTACTTACAAATACTGATTCTGTGTTTGCCACATCAATTGCGTCGTATTTTGAATCTGCAATCAACGACAAGTTATTGTCTACATGCAGTTTTGAAAAACGGCTAACAACAACAAGGGCTTCGCTGGTTCCAATATTCATTTTTGAATATTTCAAGGTTAGTTTTGTGCGATTACATTCATTTATTGTTGCTTTGGCATACGAAAGATTAATGCTACTCAAAGGTTTTTCGTTAGGATAAAGGAACTTCTCAGCTAGTAAGTTGCCATAACTCAAATTGATGTTAGTTTTTGCTGTAACTGTGTTGATATAGATATCCCCAAATTTATTATTCAAAGAAATTTGCATATAAGCCGGCATAAATACCTCATAGTCGATACTGAATTTATTACCTGTTTTAAAGGACTTTTCCATCTCGGTAAATGCCATAATGGTTTCACCTATTTGATCCATATTGATATCAATCCCCTTGAATAAGCTCTCTGCTTTTGCTTCGTTAGAAGCATGGACAGTGATAGTCGTTTTTATAATGACAGAATCAACGTCCCAGTTTTTGATTTCAATATCACCATATTTGTTTTCAATCGTTAATTGAGCCCCTTCTTTTACGGCATATTTCCCATCAAATATCTTTGTGTAATCATCCGAAGCATATAGCTGGTTACTTATGCCTATACATAAAAATAGTAGTAGTGCGGTAAGTTTTAATTGAGTTGTTTTCATCTGTTTATATTTTTATTATTCATTTGTTAGATGGAAGTCGCCAAATAAGACATTTTTCTGTTTGAGAAACGTCTTGTTGTGGCTCGTTTCATGCTAATAGATTTTTATTTGATTGATGTTTATTTTTTTACTGTTTAAAATATCTGCAAGAGGAATGTCTTGCTGGTTTACCAGGTAGAGTTGTTCAACAATTCTACGCAGGATATTGTTTTTGGCCTGAAAGTGTTCAATCATAGCCTGAATAATGCGTTCATCTTTAGGGTTGGCTCGGAGCTCTTTTTCCAGTTGTTCATAGAGTTGATCCATGCCTGCAAGGTCATTTTTTATTCTGTTTTGTTCCTGTATATCCGATGATTTTGTTAATTGATCTATGATATCCAGTTGCTTGTTTATGTTTATTTTAAAATAGTTTTCTACTTCTTTATATTCAGGAGAAACTTGCCCCAGACTAAAATGCTGCGGTTTGAAATCACGAAGCTGGTAAGTTGTCAGTCCTGCAACCATTAAAATAGTAACTGTTGCCGCTATTTTCATCAGATTATTCCATTGCCATTTCGATTGGTTCTGATTATGGTCGTGCAATTTTTCTCTGAATCGATCGAAGTGATCGTTTTGAGGTTCTTCACTGTCGAAGTTCGCTCTATGTTGTTTTATTATTTGTTCGATATCTTTCATTTGATTCTTTTTTTTAATGACTTGTCAGTTGTCTGACTTAATAGTTGAATCAATTTCTTTTTTGCTCTATTGTATTGTGAACGTGAAGTAGATGCTGAGATATTTAATATTTCTGCAATTTCTTCATGATCATAAGCTTCAATTAAATAGAGATTTAAAACAATACGGTAACCAGAGGGAAGTTGCTCCATGGCCTGTTTGATTAAATCAATATTGTTTGTTGTAAATTCGTTCTTTTCAATTTCCTCTTCGCTAAGTTGATGGATCTTGTCATCAATTGGCAAACAATCAATCTTATTCTTTTTTAGATAATCGAGTGCTTTGTTAACGACGATTCGTTTGAGCCAAGCTCCAAAACTAACCTCACCTTTGTAGGAACTTATTTTATCAAATGCCGATAAAAATGCTTCCTGCATTACATCTTCAGCTTCTTGTGTGTTATTTAATATACGCAGACATGAATTATACATGGCTTTGTAGTATAACTTGTAAATTTCGAACTGAGCCTTGGCATTGCCTTGGCGACAAGCATCGATTAAGTCCTGATGTATGTTTTGGTAATTGGAGCTCATTAATTATTTTCTAATCTAATGACGAATCAAGAATGCGAGTGTTGCATATTTTCTGCAATTGCAATCACTTTTTTTCAATTAGATAAATATCGGTAAATAATATCAGATGTATGGTTCTGATATAAATAATCCTGATCATTTATATAAAATGATCAGGATTATAGGCTTAGATTTTAAGTTGAGGTATTATTCAGCCCCATCAAAAATGATATTATAGTTGTCCCAAAAGTTTTTATCGTACTCCATATTTTCGTAATAAGCCCGATTTTCAATCACCTCAGGATTCGTTGTTATGATTTTTGTAATCAGCATTTCAGCATTAACGTCCAATTCTTTCTTTTCACCGTTGCTTTTATTCTCAAGTTCGTGATGACGCCTGTAGTCGACATAACTTAAATAGTAATAGCCAAAATGTTCTTTGTAGGTTGAGCTGAAATCGTATTCAATTTTAACCGGTTTCCATTCTTGTTTTTCTGGATTCACATAAAAGCTTCGTCCCTGTGGTGAATAATTACTTGCTACCACATGAGTTTCATTTTTTATCACAGAGAAATCTTTCAGTTTGATATAAATTTTTCCTGAATAACTGGTCGCATAATAATCGCCTGTATTACTCAGCAGGGGCTTTTTGCTTTTGTAGGCAATTACCCAAATTGAATCATTTTCATATTCGGTTACTCGATCAAGACTTAAGTCGTAGAAGTTCAGGTGGTTTTTATTGAGGATATTACCGCGGCTTCTGACGATATCCATTTCAAGAAGTTCATCCAGATAGGTTGATCCATCTGCTAACGAGTTGTTTTCAAAATTTTTTCTCACTTGCAAAAAGCGATAAGAACGCTCTTTGAATACTTTGTAGGCATTTTCGCGAACGTAACCCTTATTGTCATAAATTCGGATGGCAGCTTCGCGTTTGCGTTCTAGGTTTTGATTTTCAGACTTTTCAGCACGGTAGTAGATGTCGTAGTTGAATGGTGTCTGCAAATAATTATCCGGAATTCGATCAATGGCATTTTTCAGCATTTTGATTAAAACCAAGGATTGGGCAGTTACTTCTACCTCGGCAATTTTATAATTAACAGGATTCAGTTGAATTCGAAGCGTGTCAACCTGGCTACAAGCATCAATACTTGAGTTGTATGTGGTGAATCCTACGGCTGATATTTGAATGGTCTTATCAGCGTACTGTCCCGGAACTTTAAGCTCAAAATAGCCATCGTAGTTTGTGGCAGCCCCAATATAAGTATCCTTAACACCAATATTAGCAAAAGGAATAGCTTGCTGGTTGACGGCATTTGTAAGTTGACCGATAATTCGAATGGTTTTTGTTTGTTCTTCTTCCTGAGCTTGACTGTATCCGAACGTACATGTTAGGATAAATAGTGCGAAAATAATTTTTTTAATCATATGCTATTAATCTAAAGATGAGTCAATTTTGAAATCTTGGCTTTAAAATAGGATTTTGCTAACCACAAGAATTTTGCCAAGTATATTTGAAAAGCTAAAATAGGTAATTTCTAAATTATGGGAGAGTAAATTATCGAAAGAAATCTCAACGATTATCTTTATTAAGTTTATTTAACTTGTTATTGTACACAGATAAATTGTAAATTGCACAATTCAAATATTAGGATTCCTACGATCTGAAAATACAACACATTATGAATAAGAAGATACTGATTTTAACAATTATACCACTGGCACTTGCTTCTTGTGTGGTTTCGAAACGTAAATACGAAGAACTGGATTACGCCAAACGTAAGAGTGACGCGCAGGTTCGAAAATTGAATAAAGATAATTCGGACTTGGATACAAAGTTGAAGCAAACCTTGGCTGAGTATAACGAGATGAAAAATAGTATGGCTGAAAGTAATGCTCAGAAAAATGTCGAAATTGATCAATTAAGTACAGAATTGTTTTCGATGGCATCTGATACCACGAGCTTGAAAGAGAAGCTGCATGAAACACTTGGCAACTACAAGTTTGCACAGGAACGTAATGCTGAAAATGAAGCTATAATTTCTAAGTTGAAGGAGCAGATTAAAAATTTAAAGGCTGAATCGTATCGCTTGACCAAAGAGTTGGATATTAGTTTAAAAGACAAAGAGATGGAAAGCCAAAAAGCAGATGGCGAGAAATTGAAATTAAAAGAAAAACTGGCTCAAAAAGACAATCAGATTGCTAAAGTGAAAAAAGAAATGGAAGTGGTTAATGGGAAGATTGCCTGGTTGCGTAAAGTGAAAAAGCAAAACGATGCTGAAATTGAACGATTGACCAATCAAATGAATCTTTATAAAAAAGAATACGAAAAGGCTATTTCAGTTAAATAAGCTAAATTCCATATAAAAAAAAGCTCCTTAAAAGGGAGCTTTTTTTTGCTTTATCTTTTTGTGTATGTTCGATAATCTGGGTATTCATTAGATGTTTTTAGCACTTGATTTTAGAACTCAAGTAAAGATGTAGAGGGGGCAATGTTAGTTTCAGTGACTTTTTGACTTATTATTAATAAGTTTGGCGGGATGTGCGGGCTTTATTAAACAATGAAGTTGATCTTAGTTTTTTTTGTAAAAATTTTCTGATCATTTAAAATGAATAAAAATAACTCATCTGGATATCTTGATTTATTAATATCTAATATCTAGTTTTGCAGCATGAAAGTATTATTGTTAGTTCTATTGGCTGGAGCCGCTTTAACCTTGCTTCTAACTTATTTGAGCAAGTTGCTTTTTCCTAAAAAAAGTGAAGAACAGGAAACGGCTAGTGAACCTCTGGAAGAATGTTGCGGGGCTCATGAGGTTTGTGAAACAGATCTGCTTAATAAGATGTCTGAAGAAATCATCTATTATGAGGATGAAGAATTGGATGTTTATAGAAATTTCGAGGAGAACGATTACAACGATGATCAAATCGATGAGTTTAGAGAGGTTTTATACTCTTTAAAAGAAAAAGAGATTGAGCCATGGTTAAAAAGCCTTGAGTTAAGACATATTAATTTGCCTTCAACGATAAAATCTGAAGTGGTTTTCATGTTAGTAAAATAGATTATTTTACTTTATTAAATATTTTCAAGTCTCCTTCAAACGTTTGTTTTCAGTTTTCACCTAGCTAACTGGAAATTTAGAAGCTGTTTATTTAATTAAAAAAGAGTATTTTAGCACGAGTTGCGGACCTTTAATGAAGTTAAAATCAAAAAAATGTTGATTTAAGTTATTAATGGCTATCTTTGCGGCTTCATAAATTATTTGGTAGACGTTCTTTTGTCAGGGGGGTTTCATTCGCGATGAATTGAAAATTTTAGTGTGACAGGGGGCATCATGCCATGTCACAATTAAATTATTCGAATGAATTCATTTGAAAACTTAGGTCTATCCAGACCAATTTTGGAAGCCATTACAGAACTAGGCTTTAAAACACCAACAGCTATTCAGGAAAAAGCAATTCCAGTTCTTTTAGAAGGAAGAAGCGATTTTGTAGGTTTAGCACAGACGGGAACGGGAAAAACGGCAGCATTCGGTTTGCCATTGTTACAACTAATTGAGCCAGATGAGAAAATACCACAGGCTCTTATTCTATCTCCTACACGTGAATTAGGGATTCAGATTGCTGAAGACCTTAAAACATTCTCAAAAAACATTTTGAATTTAAATGTTGTAAATGTTTACGGAGGAGCAAGCATTGACGATCAAATTAGAAAGATTAAAAGAGGAGCTCACGTTGTGGTTGCAACTCCTGGTCGTTTATTAGATTTAATTCGACGTAAGGCTATCAACTTATCAAAAGTAGAATATGTGATTCTTGATGAGGCCGATGAGATGTTGAATATGGGATTTAAGGAAGATATCGATGCGATCCTTTCTTCAACTTCTGATGAGAAACTAACGTGGTTGTTTTCAGCAACGATGTCTGGTGAAGTACGTCGAATCTCAAAGAATTACATGACTGATCCTGTTGAGGTGACAGTTGGTACGGCTAATACGACTAACACGAATATTGAGCATCAGTATTATTTGATGAACAATAGAGATCGTTATAATGTGTTAAAACGTATTGTCGATTTTTATCCTGATATCTATGGTATAGTTTTTTGTCGTACTCGTAAGGAAACGCAGGAAGTTGCTGAATTGTTGATGAAAGACGGTTATAATGCCGATGCTTTACATGGAGATTTATCGCAGGTTCAGCGCGATAGAGTAATGCGTAGTTTCAAAAGCAAATCATTACAAATGCTGGTTGCGACTGACGTAGCTGCCCGTGGTATTGACGTTGACGATTTAACACACGTATTGCATTACAATCTTCCAGATGAGTTAGAGTATTATACTCACCGTTCAGGTCGTACTGCTCGTGCGGGACGAAAAGGTATTTCAATTGCTTTAGTTACACCACGTGACGAAAGACGAGTACGAGATCTTTCTCGACGATTGAAGATGGATTTTGAACAAGTTAGAATTCCAGGTGGAGCAGAGGTTTGTGAGCGTCAGGTTTTAAACTTCATGCATCGTGTCATCGAAGTTAATGTTGAAGAAGAAGCTATTGGACAATTCTTGCCAGCTATTCACGAAGAATTGAAAGATCTTGATCGTGATGAGCTCGTAAAACGTATGGTTTCTTTGGAATTTAATAGATTCTGGGATTATTATAAGGATGCTCAGGATTTAAACATGAGATCAACGACTCAGAAGCGCGTTCGTCAAAATGATGGGGCTGTAAGTACTGAAGATCGTTTATTTATTAATATTGGTCGTAAAGATGGTATTGATGTGCCAAGTCTACTTACATTGATTCATAAACAGTGTGGTGTTCGTGGTAAAAATGTCGGACGTGTTGACCTTAAAGGTGTATTTTCATTTTTTGATGTCGATAAAGCTTTCACAGAGGAAGTTATCAAAGGATTTGCAGGTGCTGAAGTCGGTGGTCGTGCAATTCGTATTGAGGTTTCAGGTGATCGTCCTGAATCGTCGGACAGACCACGTGGAGGTAATAGATCCCGAGGTGGTTATTCCGGAGGAGGTGATAGATCTCGCAGTTATTCTGGTGGAGGTCGATCACGCGGAGGTTCTGGAGACAGATCTCGTTCTAAAGGTGATGATTCTAGAGATAGAAGAAGAAAATCTGATGGCGGAAGAACTTTTGATCGAAGAAGAAGAGATTAATCCGTTAATTATATATGATTTAAAAAGGGAGCTAAGTGCTCCCTTTTTTATTTACTATCTGACTGAAATAAAAAAGCATCAAGAAATTCATTTTAAATTCCTGATGCTCTTCCTTAGAAATTAATTAGTCGCAATTTTATTGCGAGTCTGAGTTTTTTCAAAGCTGTAAGTTGTTTACCATTCAATTTCCCAATAGTCAACACTTTCCTGATTGATGTGGTAACCATTTTGAAGATTGGAATTCTCAAATTTATATGCACTAACAGAGACGGTATAGGTGGTTCCCGGTTTCATATCATAATTACGATCCCAGCCCGCACTTGTTGGTGTAATTGTTAGTTTGTTATCGTTTAAGCGATCCGAACTATAAACAACTCGTCCATCGATTTCGGTTGCGATTTTCACGTGATAAATATCTCGGTTTTCTACAGTACCCCAACCTATTTCAATACTGTGCTCATCTTTATCGTATTCGAATGTGCTAATCTCCAATGGATCGATTCTAATGTCTAAAAGTTTATCTGTAACATTTAGAACTTCGTCATCAGTAGATGTTAATGTGAAATTGTAAACTCCATTTTCCAAATCAGTTGTTGTAAAATCTTCTGCTTTGGGCAGTAAGGCATAAGCTGTTGCATTTTGTCCGATTTTTTCAAGTGAAATTTCAGGACTTTCCTCATCTTCAAAAGCTACAGTTGCACTGGACATATACATATTGCCATACGCATAAATGACAGGAGCAAATTGAGTTTCACCTTCAATTTTCTGACATCTTACATAGATATCCCCGGCTCCGTCAAATTCTATTTTACTGCTATCAGTATCACATGCAGTAAATACACCTAAAGAGACGGCTAATGCCAACATTAATTTATTTTTCATGACTTTTAATTTAATCGAGCTTGATGTTTATTTTCAAACGTCTTGATTCTTAAATATGATTTTCAATTATAGAAGGGAATCTGGCCAAATTCACCTTCACAGTCTTAGATCTAAGAATTGAGATTTTGTATTTTAATCTCGTTTAAGAGATGTTGCTTTGAGAAATGGTTGCGTAAGATTTTAGAAAAAGTAGGGAATTTTCATGTTGGAAAGGCAAGTAAGTTTTAACTCGGTATAAAAAGATTGTCAAATTGGGAAATATTTGTGCGTAGTGTTGCGAATGGTCATTTTGAGATAAATAAAAAAGAACTAATTTTGACGCAACCTAATGCGATCTTCTGCAACTTGTTATTAAGTCAACTACTTAAGACACTCTAAAACTTGAAGGACAAAAAACTCGAGCAATTAATAAAGGATTCAATCAAAGGCAAATCCAAAGCACAGGAATGCCTTTATCTTGAATATTCGCCTAAAATGATGGGGGTTTGTTTGAGGTACGCGAAATCCTACGATGAAGCCGAGGATATTCTTCATGATGGTTTTATTAAAATATTCCAAAGTCTTAAGTCTTTCCGTTTTGAGGGATCATTCGAGGGATGGATGCGTCGAATAATTGTGAATACTGCCTTGGAACGATTCCGAAGCAAAACGCAATTGCATCCGGTTGAAGAATTTGACGATATCGAAGAGGATGAAGAATTGGATGTGAAGGATGCTCCTTTGGATGTTTTACTGAATTTTATTCAGGACTTGCCCGAGCGGTATAGAATGGTTTTTAGTCTGTATGTTTTAGATGGTTATCCTCACAATGAAATCGCTGAGGTTATGCAAATATCAGTGGGTACTTCTAAGTCGAATTTAGCCAGAGCCAGAAGTATTTTGAAAAGCAAATTAATAGCTTACTGGGATGATCAGGATTGTAAAAGTAATTTAAGAATATGTTAGGTAAAAATGGACATATTGATAAGGTATTCTCTGAAGGCTTGAAGGATTTATCGGTTCAGCCAAGGCCTGAGCTTTGGAATAAGATAAATGCCGATATAAAGCAAGGAAGAAGAAGGAAACGTGCTGCGGTGATTTTTATCACACTTGCAGCTGCAGCTTCTATTGCCTTACTATTTACCCTTTCGAATGGGATTTTGTTTCAGCAAGATACAGAAGTTAAGGGGGGTGATTTGTATTCTGAAATGAAAGATAATCTGAACTTAAAAAATGAGAGTCAAAGAGTTGAACCAGCAAATAAGATTGATGAACAATTCGCTGAGCTGGCAAACCCTGTGATTAACAAAACAGAGATACAAAAAAATCTAAATACGAATGTTGATCGTGATGATATAGCCAATACAGTTGAAAAGAGTGATATAAGTATGCAAATGGTTTTGCAAAAATCTCAGATTCATGTTTTAGATAATGTGGAGTTAAATCAGGAACTTTCTGAAAAAAACTTAACGAAGAAAAAGGCACCGCTCACCTTGTTATTGAAGGATTCGTTGATTATTGCTCATAATATTAAAATGATTGAGCAATTTGATAAAAACAAAAGAAAAAAGAAAGAATGGTCAATTTTAGGTCAGATTTCTTCAGCCTATTCGTCCTATACGGGAGAAAAATCGGGCAATAATTCGGAACAAGGCTTGCTGAGTATTGGGGGAGGTGTGAAGTTAAATTGGCAAACCGGAAAAAAATTGGCCATACAAACGGGGATCATATACAACAAGTTTGGACAGCAGTTGGCGGCTCGTAATCAGGTTTCCGAACGTGTTGCTTTTAATAGTGGTTTGACCATGCAAACTGATGTTGTTTCAGATATGAAGACATCGGCAGGAAATCTAAAAAAGAGAGGGAGTACTATGTTGACTGATTCTGAAGGATTTGCTGCTACGAGTTCAAATTCTACACCTGATATGATTCAGAGTTTTGAAGCTATTGAAATACCATTTGTTTTGAGTTACAGTTTAATCGATAAGAAGTTTGGCTTACATTTAAATGGAGGTTTGAGTACCAATCTGATGATTGGCAACCGAGTTTACAATAAGAGTACAAGAGAAACCATAGGAGAAACAGATGGGATTCGCACGACAAACTTCAGTACAAGTTTTAGTTTAGGCATGGAGTATCGTTTGAACTCTAAGTTTAGTTTATCAATGGAACCGTCCTTAAAATACTATTTGAATTCCATTAATAAGGATTCTGATTTTGAATATAAACCCTACTCAATTGGTTTAAGTTCGGGGATTCGATATAAGTTTTAAAATCAGGCAAAAAAAAAGAGCACTCAAATCGGTGCTCTTTTTTTTGTATAATTGGTTTCTACCAAGTGAAATCGCATTCATAAGTTGATTGATTCCCCACAGCGTCCTTTACAAATAACTTTAAGTGGTGCTTTTTGTTTTTGATTAATCTCTTTTTGTCGAATGTATAAAAAAGACGATCATTTTTTTTGTCAAATTCGAATAAGACCCATTTGTTATCAATCTCACCTTCATATGTTTTTATTCCTGATAGCTCATCTTTTACGGTGAAATCGATGAATTTAAGTTTGCTGATATTTTTATTCCTGTAATCAGTTTTAGTCGTAATGGTGGGAGCGATGGTGTCAAGCGTAACGGCATAGTTCCCCAGATATTTGGTTTTCGTTTTAATTAAACCATCAATATACACACCTCCTGCTGATGAAAGCTTTTTGTCTTTATCAATTTGAACGATAACCAACTTATCAGATAGACTAGGACTAATATTTTTCATTTTTATCGAGATACTGTAGTATTTGTTGAGCGCAACGGTGGGGTTGTGAATATGATGTACAGCGGATAAAAAGGTAGAATCCAGACTTGTTGAATAATCAAAATTAAGATCTGAATAAAAGCAGTTTTCTGGAAATTTTAGTTCAATATCCGAACGCGAAAAGTGATTTTCATTTTGATACTTAAAAGTACTTGTGCATTCTTCTTCGGGAAAACTGACTGAAGTGGTATCTCCCGTGGCCTTAAATTGAAGTTTTGCCTTATTTTGATAGGAATCGAACACAGAGAATTCAATTTTATAGTTTTTATTTTCATTAAACTCATATGAACCATCAGACTTCATCTTTGAGTAGAAGTTCAATTTATTATTGGGTTCGATAAAAGTCTTATGAACTTTACGATTGTTTGCTTGATTCAGTTCATAGTCTATATGTGAGTTGACATAGCTGCTTTCATCAAAAGAAAATGTATCAAATGCATAATTGGTGATTAAAGAATCGTTAATTTTTAATTGCACTTTATTAATCCCACATTGCCCCCAGGTATTATCTAAAACATCTTCGGCATGAATGGCAAAACCAATTTTTCCATGTAGTTTTATCTTGTTTGTTTTGAGAATAAAGTTGCTGGTATTCGATGCGTGTACCTTAAAAACTTGACGCGTGTTTTTACCATTCACACTACTGTTTTTATCGAGAGGGTAAGCGTATAAGTTGTAGATTTTAGGCGCTTTAGTATCCAATATTTTAAAATTGAAGAGCATTGGATTAATCGGCCATTCACTCTTTGTTTCTCTAAGTTCAAAATGTAAGTGGGGGCCCATCGAAGATCCGGAGTTGCCGGAATAAGCGATAATTGCACCTTTCTCAAACTTGAATAGTTCTTTTTTTTGAGACTTGAGTTCATTTATATCAATTTCAAAGCTTTTGTTTCGATATTGTTGGGATTTAATAAAGGCTTCAATTTTAGGAGTGAATTTACTAAGATGTGCGTAAACCGAAGTGTATCCATTGGGATGATCAATATACAAGGCTTTTCCATAACCTCCTGCGGATACCTTAATTCGACTCACAATACCATCTGCAACTGCATACACCCTTTTTCCCGAAGTGAAGGTTCTAATATCGATACCCGAATGAAAATGATTGTTTCTAAGTTCGGCAAATGTTCCAGACAGGGTTATTTTAAAATCAACCGGAGATCTAAAATAGTTTTTGGGATAATTGTGTGAACTTGAAGAAAAAGGATAAAAAAATAGAATGAGTAGGGAAAAAATAAGATTTATGTTTAGATGCTTTATTTTCATGGTATTCCAATTTGAGCTATATTTCGACTAGGTTGTAAAACTAATAAAAATGTATTTTTTTAAGGCTTTCAACTGAAAATAGAAAGCAATATTTTTGATTATCTTAACAGCAATGTTAATTTTGTATGAGAAAGTTTGATCATGGAAGTAAAGCCAATTGAAATAGTATCTGATTTACGAGGGCAAATCTCTCGTCTTATTTCTTTGTATCAGGATTTAAAGCTTGAAAAAGAAAAGTTGGTTCTTGAAAAAATGGAACTGCTTGAAAAGGTTGAGTCTTTAAGCAAAGAGAATGAGGAGTTCAAACATCAGTATGATACTTTAAAATTGGCAAAGACTTTTGCTGTGAATACAGGTGATTCGCAGCAGGCTAAAAATAAGATTAGCCAAATTGTGCGGGAGATTGACAAGTGTATTGCTCTTTTAAACAAATAATAATTGTTTATGTCTGATGAGTTTTTGATAAAAGTAAATGTGGCGGGTCGTCTTTATCCTTTAAATATCAAAAGGAACAGGGAAGAGATTATTCGCAGGGCAGCAAAAACAATTAACGAAAAGGTATTGCAATACCAACAGAAATATAAAGATAAAGACATTCAGGACTTCCTGGCAATGGCTTCGCTGCAGTTTGTAGTAAAAGTATTGGAATCTGAAGCGAAAACAGATGTATCTCCGGTTTTAAAGGAACTGGAAGCAATGGAGCAGGAATTGAATGAATTTATTAAAGAAGAACAGTAAAATTACGTTTAAAAAACAATAACCCGCATTATTTCTTAGAAGTTAGTTATCTTTCAAATCATTTAATATCAAGATGAATGGTCTTGCATGATTTGTTGGAATTAAAATTTCTGAGTGATGGTGCGGGTTATTTTATATAAATAAAGAAAATCGAGTATTGACTAAATATAAAAAACAATGACAGAAATAATCATAGGAGCCATTGCTTTAGTAGGGGGCGGATTTATTTCCTATTTCGTTTTACAACGCGCATTAAAGCGTAAGAGCGAAAGTATTATAAAGGATGCCCAAGCCGAAGCAGAGGTTCTCAGAAAAGATAAAATTCTACAGGCAAAAGAGAAATTTTTGCAGCTGAGGACAGAGCACGAAAAGCAAATTAATGCGAAAAATGCCAAGCTTTTGGTTATTGAAAACAAAGTGAAGCAAAAAGAGACCGCAGTAAATCAGAGGGTCGAAGATTTTCAACGTAAGAAGAAAGAAGTTGACACTATTCGTGAGAACTTAAATGTTCAAATGGAGTTGGTTGAGAGAAAGGAAATGGAGCTTGAGAAAGCGAAGCGTCAGCAAATTGAGCAGTTGGAAAAAATCTCAGGTTTATCTGCAGAAGAGGCAAAAAATCAGATTGTGGAATCTTTAAAAGAAGAAGCTAAAACTGAGGCAATGTCTTACGTGAATGATATCATGGAAGATGCCAAGATGTCTGCTAATATGGAAGCGAAGAAGGTTGTGATTAAAACCATCCAGCGTGTAGCCACTGAGACAGCAATTGAAAATTCAGTTACGATTTTTCATATTGAATCTGATGAAATTAAAGGACGTATTATTGGTCGTGAAGGACGAAATATTCGTGCATTGGAAGCGGCTACCGGTATCGAGATTATTGTAGATGATACACCGGAAGCAATTGTTCTTTCTGGTTTTGATCCAGTTCGACGTGAGATTGCTCGCCTTGCTTTACACCAATTGGTGACTGATGGTCGTATTCACCCAGCTCGTATCGAAGAGGTTGTGAATAAGACACGTAAGCAGATTGAGGAAGAAATGGCTGAAACAGGTAAGCGTACTGCTATCGATTTGGGAATTCATGGTCTTCATCCGGAGCTAATTCGTATGATTGGTAAGATGAAATACCGTTCGTCTTATGGACAAAACTTATTGCAACATGCTCGCGAAACCGCGAATCTATGTGCTATTATGGCAACTGAGCTTGGTTTGAATGCTAAGAAAGCCAAGCGTGCCGGATTGTTACACGATATAGGTAAGGTGCCAGATGATGAGCCGGAATTGCCACACGCAATTTTAGGTATGAAATTGGCTGAGAAATATAAAGAGAAGCCAGATATCTGTAATGCAATTGGAGCTCACCATGATGAAATTGAAATGACGACTCTAATCGCGCCAATCATCCAGGCTTGTGACGCTATTTCTGGTGCTCGTCCAGGTGCTCGACGCGAAATTGTGGAATCATACATCAAGCGTTTGAAAGATCTTGAAAACCTTGCTCTATCTCACCCTGGTGTATTGAAAACATATGCAATTCAAGCCGGTAGAGAGTTAAGAGTTATCGTAGGTAGTGATAAGGTTTCAGACAAGGAAGCTGAAAGTTTATCTTTGGATATTGCACAGAAAATTCAGGATGAAATGACTTATCCAGGTCAGGTAAAGATCACAGTAATTCGTGAAACTCGAGCGATTAACTACGCAAAATAAAGGTTTAGCTAAATATTAAAAATCGCCAATTCATATGAATTGGCGATTTTTTTTATATCTATTTTTCTGATTTAGGAATATTCGGAAGAAGAACATTCAGTAGGCCTTTTAGGATTTCAACATATTTATAATTGTTTTGACGACCATAGGTGAAAATTTGATTTTGAATAAGAAGTCTGATAAGATTCAGATTGTTGCAAGGTTTATAATATTGAGCGAGATTACTTAGTTTTTTAAATTTGATAACCAGCTCTAATTGCATCGCAGACAAAACCGCACCATTGTCTATGGGATTAATGTAAAAGTAGTTTCGTTTTGTTTTTCTGGAATTTGGATCTGTCTCATGACTTTCGCAGGAAAGAAGAATACTGTTTGGCAGTTGAATGCCTGTAACCGGAAGTTTTAAGGCCTGAGCAATACCAGCATATATGATACTAGTTATGATATAGTTTCCCTTCTTTTGAGCGAGTACAGTACCAATATTTCCTCCCCAACTGGTTTCTTCTTTGGGAGATAAAACCATGAAATTATGAATGTAATACAGGAAATGGTTTAGAATTTTGATTTTTTCGAGATAAGTCTCCAGATCTTTGATTTGCGGTTTAATCTCGTCTACAATTTTGCTTATTGTTGTTTTTACATTACTGGTTGTAACGTGGTAATTTATACTTCTATTAACCAAAATGGCTCCGTCAATCAGATCTTGTCCGGGGGAGTTTTTCCATTTAATTAATTCCTTGATTATTGAATTGTGATGAATTTCGTCAATAATATTTTCTAAACGTTCTTGAAACACAGGGTTGTCTGACTCCAGCCATATATCTTCCAGTTTTGGAATATTTATGGCTGATAGTTTAGATAATTCTTTGCTAATATTAGTGTAAACATCTGGATCTGAATCATCTAGTAGCGAAATGAGAGCACGTAATTTCTCTTCGTCCATATCTGTTTTAAGATTCGTTCTTATATAAATATAATAAAACCCACTAAGAAGATCAATTCTTGTGGGTTTCAGAGCTTTTTAATTTCAAAATTGTATTTATGTACAGATCTTAAACTAGATTTTCATCTTATTTGCTTAATCGATCAAGAACAGTTTGAATTAATTTTTTTACGACTGGTTTGTAGTCTTTACTTGCATCTTTGTTTACACGGTTAGCAATAATAGCGCAAACAGTTGCAGCTTCATGCCCTAATAGAGCAGCTAAACCAGCAATTGCAGAACTTTCCATTTCGTAGTTGGTAATTTTCTGACCTTGATATTCAAAGGCTTCAATTTTGTCATTCAAATCCATATCAAGGGTCTTCAATCGGAGCACTCGTCCTTGAGGACCATAAAATCCATTGGCTGAAATAGTGATTCCCTGAATCATATCATCCCCATCAAGTTGTTTGATAACTTTATCCGAAGACGAAACAAAATATGGAGAAGCAAGCTTGGCATCCCAATTCATTGCTTCCTTAAATGCTTTTTCAAATTCAAGATCTGAAACGTCATCTCTTCCGGCATAAAAGTTCAACATGCCGTCAAATCCAATCGATTTTTTAGATAGAAGAAAAGAATCTACAGGAATGTTTCCCTGAAGCGATCCTGATGTTCCAATACGAACAAGGGTTAGAGCCTTGTGTTCTTTTTTAGGGATACGTGTCTCCAAATCGATATTTACCAAAGCATCCAATTCGTTAACAACGATATCGATATTATCTGTACCAATACCTGTTGATAAAACTGAGAAACGTTTGCCTTTGTATGTACCTGTTTTAGTTACAAATTCGCGGTTTGAAATCGTCATTTCAACATTATCGAAAAAACTTGCTACGAGTTCTACTCGTCCCGGATCTCCAACAAGAATAACAGTATCGGCTAAATGTTCTGGTCTTAAGTGTAGATGAAAAACACTTCCGTCAGGATTGATAATTAGTTCTGATGATTTGATAGGTTCCATATGTTTTTAAAATTTTGAATTGCAAAAAGACGTGTTGGACTATATATTGTGAATGCATATATGTAAATATACACAGAAAATAGTCAAACAGCAGTTCGCAGATTAACAATACTTTATTTTATGGTTGTTTGGAGTAAATTATAGAATTGAGAGAACAAACAGGCCTGAGAAGTTATCTGGACTGTGGACTATTTGTTTCAATCAAGATCCCAAATATACAAATAATTCGATCATTCAAAAAACTAAGGAGCTAATATGTCCAATAAAAATGAGACTGGATTTAATGAGTTCTTATTTCTACAATGGATATATTATGCTATATTTACCTATCTATTAGTGAAAAATATAATGACTCTAAAGCCGGATTAAATTTAATCTTAATAGTTGAGTGATATTTAATCAATTGGCATTAAACTTCAAGAAAATGAAACAAAAACCGTATTTCTTAATCGTAGTAGCAGCTTTTGCTCTGATATTAGTTTTTTCAGGATCAAGCATGTTCAGAACTCTTCAACCAGGTGAGCGTGGAGTAATCTTTCGTAAATTTTCATCCGGGTTGGATAAGGATAATATTATTATGCCTGGGTTTTTAATTATTGCACCTTGGAACGATTTACATGTATATGACGTTAAGGAGCAAAAGAGTGAAGAGACGATGGATGTATTAGATAAGAGTGGATTGTCTGTAAATATAGACGTTTCAGTTCGTTTTAATCCAATCTATAATAAAATTGGATACTTACATGAAATATTTGGTAAAAATTATATCAATCAGTTGGTTATACCAGAGGTGCGTTCTTCAGTTCGTCAGGTAGCAGGACGTTACACAGCTGAAGAAATTTATTCAACTCGAAGAAAAGAAGTTGAAGATGCGATTATTCAGGAAACGTCTTTGGTTCTTAAGAAAAACAATATTGAGATGAAGGCTTTGTTGATTCGTTCAATAAACTTACCTGCAAAGATTAAGCAAGCTATTGAAAGCAAGTTACAGCAAGAACAGGAAGCCTTAGCTTATCAGTTTAAACTTGATCGCGAGAAGAGTGAGGCTGAAAGAAAACGTATTGCTGCCGAAGGGGAGTCTAATGCGAATAAGATTATCAACAGCAGTCTAACTACTGCTCTCTTAAAAATGCGTGGTATTGAAGCAACAATTAAGTTAGCAGAATCTCCTAATGCAAAAGTTGTTGTAATTGGTAGTAGCAAAGATGGTATGCCTCTTATTTTAGGTAACAACTAAATTTCTTTTAAATAAAGTTTTTTTTAAGGCTGTCTCATCTGAGACAGCCTTTCTTTATTTTATTCGGACGTAACATCTGATGTTCGTTTTCGAACATCAGATGTTACGTAAGCGGTCACCCTTTCATATTCTAAAACAAGGGTCTGATCTGATAATCAATAATCTGTTTGTTTTGGTACAATAAGTGTTTGGCTTGTATATCTTAAATATAACCATAGAAAACCTAAACTGACCATGATTAGACTATGCCTGCTAGCTATAGCACTGTTTATTTGTTTTTATCAACCGGTGCAAGCACTATCAAAGAAAGAAATTAAAGCCCAACGTGTAAGTCAAAATCCCAAAATTGATGGCATCCTGGATGATGCGGTGTGGGAAAATATACCTGTAGCGAAAGAATTCGTTCAACTGGATCCGGATAATGGCATGCCTTCAAACTTTAAAACAGAAGCCAAGTTTGTTTATACTGATAATTCACTTATTGTAGGGGTTATGATGTATGATGATCAACCTGATAAAATATTGAAGGAACTGAGTATGCGTGATAACATCAATAACAGTGATTTCATACTTCTGTTAATCGATCCGTTCAATAATGGTTTAGATGCTTTTGAATTTATTATAACACCAATGGGAGTTCAGATTGATGCTAAAGTTGTTAAAAATAGAGAAGATAACAATTGGGATGGTGTTTGGAAAAGTGGGGCTCATATTGGTAAGAATGGCTGGAGTGCAGAATTTGAGATTCCTTACTCGGCTCTTCGTTTTCCTAAAAAAGATGTACAGGAATGGGGAATTAATATCATCCGAAATATTCAACGTGAAAAGGAAAAAGTTTGCTGGAATTTTGTCGATAAGGAAGTATCCGGTTGGGTTAATCAGGCGGGCGTATTGAAGGGGATCGAAAATATTAAACCACCTACACGACTTTCATTCTCGCCCTATTTTTCTGTTTATGTCGATAAATCATCAGATAAATCGTCGTTTGAGACAAACTATAGGGGAGGACTTGACTTGAAATATGGACTTAATGAAAGTTTTACGCTTGATATGATGCTGATTCCTGATTTTGGACAAGTGCAGTCTGATGATCAAATTCTGAATCTCTCGCCCTATGAAACGAAATTTGATGAGAAAAGACAATTTTTTACTGAAGCAACAGAACTGTTTAATCGGGGCGATATTTTCTATTCGAAACGAATAGGAGGAACGCCTAAATATCTTTATGATGTTGAAGATGACTTAGAGAACGATGAAATAATTGTTGAAAACCCTATTGAAGCCAAAATAATTAATTCAACGAAGATATCCGGAAGAACCTCCAAGGGGCTTGGAATCGGTTTTTTAAATTCGATGGTTCGAAATACATATGCAGAGATAAAAGATACACTAACAGGCTCGAAACGGAAATTTAAGACTCAGGCTTTTGCAAATTATAACATGCTGGTTTTTGATCAAAGTTTGAAGAACGAATCGTATGTGTCCATGTTTAATACGAATGTAACTGTTCCGAACGAAGATTATATTGCCAATGTAAGTGGTACCGAATTCTTGTTTAAGAATAATTCAAGAACGTATCAAGTTAAAGGTAAGGCTTTAGTGTCACAATGTTATGAAAAAGGGGAGGATGCTCAAATTGGCCATCATCATCAGATTGTTTTGGGTAAGATAAGTGGGAAATTTAATTGGAGTTTTGTTAATGAGATGATATCGGATAAGTATAACCCGAATGATATGGGGTATTTAAGTCGGAATAACATTATAAAAAATAATTTCGGATTGGGTTACCACATTTATAAACCTAAAGGAGGGATACTTGCTCAACACAATAACCTGACTCTTAGCCACGAGACACAGTACTCTCCGGCCCGATATTCACGATTTACGATTTATTACAACTCAAGAGTCAAGTTAAAATCCTATAATTCTTTGGGTATTTATGGTAATATTCGCCCAATGCACGAATATGATTTTTATGAACCACGTGTTGAGGGAATGAAATTGAGAAAAGGATCGTCGGCTTTTGCGGGTCTATGGTTTTCTTCCGATTATAGAAAAGAGTTTGCTTTTGATATTCAAGCAGAATACGGGAAACGTTTTTCAACAGATAATCTGAGAGTGTTTTCGCTGACTATCAATCCTCGTTATCGATTTAATGATAAGTTCTCGATGAGATACCGAATGAAATGGGATAGACAGTTAGACGATATGGGCTATGTGAATGACGAAGAAGTAGATGGTATAACCAATGTATATATCGGTAGGCGAAATACAACTTATCTTGAGAATCGAATCACTGCAAATTATATATTCAACAACAAGATGTCGTTGAGTTTTAGAGCTCGCCATTATTGGGCAAAGGCAGAATATAAAAGTTTTGGGAAATTACTTGATAGTGGGCGTTTGCAGTCAACGTCTTATACCGATAATCATGATATAAACTTTAATGCCTTTAATGTTGATATGGTCTACTCCTGGCGATTTGCTCCGGGGAGTGAACTCGCTTTAGTTTGGAAACACTCTATTGCGGATGAAAAAGATAAAATTGCACATCGTTTTGTTAATAATCTCAAAAATACGTTTGATGCAACCCGATTTAATTCATTATCACTAAAACTCTTGTATTATATTGATTACATGTCTTTAAAAAAGAAAGGATGATTGCGATCGTTTAGTTGTTTATAAACTGAACTCTAAGAGCAGTGGGCGAAAGTTTGCTGCTCTTATTTTTAAGATTAAATTTGTGCTAAGAAAGCTTTACACGAAGAAAAGCTAATCCTGAAAATGTATTAATATTCAATCTTTATAAAATTATGATTCAAAGAATTCAAACCTTATTCCTATTGGGAGTTTTAATCTTAATCTCATTGATGTTCTTTTTCCCTTTGGCAGAATTAATCGATCCGGCAAATATTTCCTACTCATTTATATACAGAGGTATTCCTTCGGTAATTGAAGGAGAACCGATGCTTTTTAAAGCTTATCCTGTTGCAATTCTATTGACAATTATTGTTTTAAATGTCCTGGTTACAATTTTTTCCTATAAAAAGCGTATTCGTCAGATTCGATTAACGGTTTTTAATATTTTTTGCATGCTGGGTATGATGGGCTTGGTTTATTACAGTATAAACTCGCAGGTTGAGGAAATGAATGCCATTGCAAATTATAGCATTATTAATGCTTTTCCATTGGTGGGTGTTGTTCTATCTTACCTGGCAATTCGTCATATTGGAAAAGATGAAGCTATGATTCGTTCGATGGATCGAATTCGATAAGCTTTATTATAAAATAATATCATTTGTATTAAATGATACAGATAAAGCCTACATGATGTAGGCTTTTTTTGTGCCCAATAGTTTTAAAATAGTAGTTACTAATACCTTTCAAGCTTTATTTCGTGTAATTTGAGTGTCATTCTATCCGAATTGAATCATTTTAGTAGTAAAAAAACATTATTTATTTGTAAATTCTATAATCATACTATTAGCTTTTAATTTTCAGAAAATTTTTCAATATGCGGTATCTATTGTTTAGTTTGATTCTTTTAATAAACAGCAGCTTTGCTGTTTTTTCAATGACTCCTTTGAGTGAGAATAAGAAGCATATCTTAGTTATACATTCATATCACCAGGGCTTTGTATGGACGGATAGTATTTCTGAAGGGATTGAGTCTGTTTTGTCTCCCTTTGCGAACGATATTGAAACGTTTTATGAATATTTAGATTCGAAACGTTTTGTTGATCCCATATTTATTAAATCTTTTGAGCATAAATATGAGTTGTTATGTTCTAAGGTCATTTGTGATGTCATTATTGTATCAGATAATAATGCACTGAATTTTGTAATTAAAAACCGACCCAAATTTTTCAAGAATATCCCGATAATTTTTTGTGGTATAAACAATTATAAACCGGAATTACTGAATGGAGAAAAACAGGTTACAGGAATCGTAGAGTATGCTGCTATTGACTCCACTTTAATGCTTATGCACAAATTGCATCCCAACAGAAAGATTTTAATTATTAATGACAGAACCGTAACGGGTTTGGCCAATAAGGCTATTATTATGAAAGCCTTACCCAAATTGCGGAGAGAGATGCTTATTGAATATTCTGATAGCAGTAGCATGAAGGCTATTTTGGAAAAGGTTAAACATTTAGATGATGATTGGATGGTATATTTGGCTCCGTTTACAATGGATGCGGATGGAAATTATTATTCTTTTAATGATGTTGTTAGGCTGTTGAGTGAGGCGAGCCCCGTACCCATTTATGGATCGTGGGATTTTTATTTGGGAAAAGGAATTGTTGGTGGGTATATAACCAGTGGTTACATGCAAGGGAAACTTGCCGGAGAATTGGCACTATCTGTTGTGAAAGGCGCAAATCCGGGTATTATTCCTGTATTTGAAAAATCGGCAGTGCGTATTAAGTTTGATCAGTCTCTGTTGTCAAAATTTAACATCGACAAAGATCTTTTGCCGGATAAATCGATAGTAATCAACAGGGAAAAAACTTTTTTTGAGAAGAATCTCACCTTGTTTAAGAACAGCTTGCGAATAGGACTTGTTCTCATTCTTCTGCTGGTCGTTTATTCGGTATTAAAATATCGCCAGAAAAAATTTCTGGAAAAACGAAATTTAGAGTTGGATCAGGAAGTTGAAGAACGTTCCAGAGAACTGCTTGAAGCAAATGAAGAGCTGAACAGAAAGAATGTTGAAATTACAAAACAGGAGGAGCTTACCAACTTGGCTTATCTCCGCTTGAAAGCGATATTGAATAATTCTCTTGTTGGGATTGTTGTTACTGATGGAGAAGGGAAGATAATTGATCAGAATAACCGTATCTCTGAGATTTTGGGATGCGAAAAAGGTGATTTATTGGGTAAGAATATTGTATCGGCCTTTTTAAATAAAAGCAATTATGATATTTTAATGAACGAATATCACCAACTCGAAGGGAGCAAGGCTTTTATCCGGAATGAAATTCCTTTGAAGCGAATCGATGAAAGTATTCTTTGGACTAAAATTTACATTAGCGAAATGCTTTATTCTCATATCGAGGATGCTAATATTTGGGTGATTGACGATGTGAGTGAGATTGTTGAAAACAGGGCAAAACTCGAGAAACGAACCGTGGAATTGAAAGAATCAAATGAAACAAAAGATCAATTTTTCTCCATTATATCTCACGATCTGAAAGGACCACTGTCATCTATCCTGGGGCTTTTGGAAATTATAACTAAAAATCCAGAGATTTTTTCTGATGAAGAAAGAACAGTATTTATGAGTAACTGTTATGAGTCTGCTCAGGATATGAATGAACTTCTGGATAATCTATTAAGATGGGGGCGTATTCAAATTGGAGGTGTATCGTGGAATCCCGAAACAATTGATCTGAAAGTTATAACGGACTCCGTTTTGCAAACCTTGATTAACATTGCAAAAGCAAAAGGAATTGAATTAAAAAATCATATTTCTTCTAATTTTAAGGCTTTTGGTGATGAGAATATGATTAAAACAGTAATTTTGAATCTAATTAACAATGCCATTAAATTCACTCATAAAGGTGGATGTGTTGATGTTTTTGCTGAAATAAAAAATAACAGGGTTGAAGTCCTTGTTCAGGATAATGGAATTGGAATCAAAAATGAAGATATTCAGTATCTGTTTAATATCGATAAGAAAATACAGCAAAAAGGAACGAATAAGGAATCAGGAACAGGCTTAGGTCTTATCATTGTTAAAGATCTAATTGAAAAGAATAAGGGAACTATACGTATCGAGAGCGAATTAAATAAAGGAACCCGTGTTTATTTCGACTTGCCATTAATAGCTTTGAACTAATATGAATCATTTCTTTAATAAAATTAATTTATCAAACTTAAAAGTTGAAAACAGAGTTGCTGCTATTTATATTTTTTTGGGTGCTTTTTGGATTATTGCCTCTGACGAAATATTATTGTTATTCAACTTTGATGCAGATTTGCTTACTCAGATACAAACCTATAAGGGCTGGTTTTTTGTTATTATGACGGGACTTCTGATTCATATTTTGATTAAGAACGATAGAAAAAATGAAATTCAATTACAAGAAGAACTCAAAGAAGCGATTATTAAATCCAGGGAATCTGATAGGTTAAAATCAGCATTTTTATCGAATATTTCACATGAATTGCGTACGCCATTAAATTCAATACTTGGCTTTTCTGAACTTCTCAAGAACCCAAGAGTCGAAACTACCGAAAGGGATGAGTATATCGATTATATAAACGAGGGAAGCAATCAGTTATTAGCGATTCTAAACGACCTGATTGAAATCTCCAAGTTAGAATCGAACTTAACTCATGTTGATAATAAAGATTTTTGTATTGTGAGTCTGCTTCATGAATTGTACCCGATATACAAGTTTGAACTTGAGATGAACAGCTCTAAAAATTTAGATTTTGATTTGAATTTACCCAATGATAAACCTTTTCTGATTAAATCTGATCGATTTCGGGTAAAACAAATTATCACTCATTTTTTGAGTAATGCAATCAAATTTACACAAGAGGGAAAGATTGAACTGGGATTTGAGGAGAACAAGGATTCTGTTTCAATCTATGTAAAAGATACTGGAATTGGCATTGACAAAGAGAAGGTGCTTAGTGTAATGGAGCCATTTATTCAGTCTGATATGACCAGCAAAAAGTCATATGGGGGAGTCGGAATCGGATTAACCTTATGTCAGGAATTATCTTTCTTATTACAAGGAGAAGTGAAAATAGAGTCGGAAGTTGGTAAAGGCACCTGTATCTCTCTTATTTTACCGAACCTGGAAAAGAAAGGAGAACTTGTGACACAAGAATTTGAAGCGTGTTAAATTTTGTGCCACAAGTTGAAGTATTTTATTTTTTGTTATTTTTTTTTGCCAATTTCTTTTTCGTCTTTTTCTTCATAACTGAGTAACCAAATCGTCCAATCAGTTTTCCTAACTCATAATAATGACCGTGAGAATAGGCGAGAGGCTGTGCCTTATCCAAACGGAACCGGCCACTTTCAGGATCGATATACTTTTCATCAGCTTGTACGTTTACAACTTCAGCTATAAACATGTCGTGCGATCCAAGTTCAACGATTTGTTTCACTTTGCATTCAATGGATAGAGGCGATTCTTCAATAATGGGTGCTTGTAGCATCTTCGATTCGCCCGGTGTTAGGTTCATTTCCTCAAACTTATTAAAATCTTTACCGGATTTCACCCCACACCAATCTGTAGCAAAGGCCAAATCTTTAGTTGTGAGATTGATGACAAATTCACCATGTTTTTTAATGATGTCATATGAATGACGATTAGGTCTAACTGAAATGTAACACATAGCAGGATCACTACAGACTGTACCTGTCCAGGCAATTGTGATGATATTGTAATCTTCTTGACTTGCACCACAGCTGACCATTACGGCAGGTAAGGGGTAGACCATTGTTCCTGGTTTCCAGTTTTGTTTTCCCATAATACTTGAATTGTTAGGCCGTTTAGCCTATGGTTATTTGTTCCAAAATGAGTTGTAAATATTGTTTTCTCCCCAGTAGAAATGAATATAGGAAGCAAGCACATTCTTCTTTCTAATTACTTGGGTATCTAATTGTTTATCCCGAGCTGAATAGACATTCATTCCATCGCTTTTTTCTTTTGAATTAATGAGTTGTGAGTAGTGGAATTCATGACCGAAAAGGATCTCATTTTCGAATTTAATTTTTCGGTAGCCCAGTTTCAATTTCATGTTTTCCATACTGGCATCCTGATTTAGAAAACCAACCATAGGATAATTTATCCCCTCTTGATCGACAATGTTTTGAGAAAGGTACATCATCCCTCCACATTCAGCAAGAATCTTTCCTCCTGATTGTGCATAATCAAAAATGGCTTGTCTCATTTTCTCGTTTTTGGAGAGTTGTTCAAGATAGAGCTCCGGATATCCCCCCGCCAGATAGATGAAATCGACATTGGGTAAAGCGGTATCCTTAAGAGGTGAGAAATAGGTGATGTCTCCCAGTTCTGATAAGGCTTTCAGATTTTCGTGATAGGTGAAATTGAAGGCTTCGTCTTTGGCAACACCAATTTTTAAGTTTGAGGTTTTTGCTGTTGTTTCAAGCTTGAATTCAGGTCGAACGGACTGGCATATTTCTAATAAGCGATCAATATCAACCGTCTTCTCAAGGTGTTCAGCCATGGCATTGATGGTCTCTTCGTAATTATCCTCAGCAGAAATTTGCAAACCTAAATGCCTTTCGGGTAAGTTGATCTTTTCGTTTCGTGGGACGTAGCCCAAAGCTTCAACTCCCACATCATCACAAGCGTCTTTCATGAATTGATAATGCGACTCGCTGTTGACAAAGTTGAAGATGGCTCCTGCTATTTTAATTTTGGGGTAGAAATGCTTGTACCCGTAAAGTAATGGTGCCACAGAATAGGCTGTTGCTTTTGCGTTAACAACCAGGATAATGGGAATATCAAGTAATTCGGCTATTTGTGCTGAACTCCCTTCCATACGGTTTGCGCCATCAAACAGGCCCATAACCCCTTCTACAACCGAAGCATCGGCCTCTGAACTGTATCTGGCATATATTTCTTCGACATGCTGCTTGCTGCTCATAAATGTATCCAGATTGATGGATATATTTCCGGAAGCCCATTCATGATGTTTGGTGTCAATATAATCGGGTCCGCATTTAAAAGCCTGAACCTTTAAGCCTTTGTTACGCAGACTGCGAAGTAAACCTTGTGTTATTGTTGTTTTGCCGGTTCCACTAGAGGGAGCTGCAATTAAAAATTGAGGGAGCATATGCTTTTCTTAAGATAATAATCAGTGAACTGTTTGCTTCATATTCACTCCTACAAAAATACGAGCTTGAATTTTTTCTACAAGCTCTTTAAAAGAATAATAACAGGTGAATGCAATTTTTATAGTCATGAGCTGATTGCAAACCCTTGGCATAAAAAAAGCCTGAAGAATAAATATCTTCAGGCTTAGTTGTTTAGCATGCTATGGGCTAAATATCTTTGTGTACATGAACATCCATTTGTGGAAAGGGAATATTAAGTCCTTCCTTACCAAATGTTTTGTATACGTTTTCATTTAAATCGAAGAAAACCCCCCAATAGTCAGGCGCTTTTACCCAGGCTCTAACAGCAAAGTTTACCGAGCTGTCTGCCAAAGCCGAAACGGCAATAAATACTTCAGGCTCTTTCAGAATACGAGAATCAGCATCACAGAGTCTTTTGATCACTTCTCTGGCCTTATCAACATCATCGCCATAAGCAATTCCAATGGTCCAGTCAACTCGTCTTTTTTCTTCTGCTGAATAGTTGGTTAGCGAAGAAGTGGATAAACCGCCGTTAGGGATGATAATTGTTTTGTTATCAGGTGTGGTTACGATTGTATTAAAGATTTGAATTTCTTTTACAGTACCCATATAGCCTTGAGCCTCGATAAAATCACCGATTTTGAAAGGTTTGAAAATTAGGATGATGACACCACCTGCAAAATTCTGTAAGGTTCCCGATAGAGCCATACCTACGGCTAAACCTGCGGCTCCAAGAATCGCTATAAAGGAAGTCATTTCAATACCCAGCATTCCTAAAACACTAATAAATAGAAGTGCTTTAAGCAACATTCCAACAAGTCCTTTTAAAAAGGGTTTCAGAGAATCGTCCATCTTGCTTTTGTCCATCATCTTGCTAAAAGCGCGAATCAGACCTTTAATGATCCAACCTCCAATAATTAATACGGCAATTGCTCCAAGTAATTTGGGACCATAATCAACTCCAATTTGAGTTAATTGATTCAGAATTTGATCGGTGTTCATAGTTGAAAATATTATCGTGAATAAAAAGGGACTTAATTTTGTTAAGTCGTATCGAAGTCACATAAAAATACATTCTTTTATATTCAATATCAAATTATTTTTGATAGCTTAAATTGAATATGAATTTCGTTTAAAAGTGATTTCGAATGATCTGCGAGCCTGTTAGTTTTATTTAGATGACAGTTCCAGCATTCTTACAAGTGGCGCTTTGGCATCATTCATAACCTGTTCGGGTAAAATGATTTCTGGCTTTTCATTTTTAAGAGCCAGATATATTTTCTCCATGGTATTCAGTTTCATGTAAGCACAATCGTTGCACGAACAGGTTTCGTCAGCAGGAACAATCAGGAATTCTTTATCCGGCGAATCTTTTTGCATTTGGTGAAGAATACCCGTTTCCGTTGCGACAATAAATTTTTTCGCATCCGAATTCTTCGTGTAATTCAGCATGGCTGTAGTCGATCCCACAAAATCGGCAAGTATCAGAACCGGTTGTGGGCATTCGGGGTGAGCAATTAGTATGGCATCGGGGTTTTCAACTTTCATTTGCATAATTTTTTCCGAAGAAAGGATATCATGCACTTCGCAGGAACCATCCCACAAGACCATTTCTCTACCCGTAACCTCATTGATATAACGGCCCAGGTTTTTGTCCGGAGCGAATATAATTTTTTGATCCTTAGGATACGATTCAACAATCTGAACGGCGTTACCTGAGGTGCAAATCACATCGGAAAGCGTTTTTATTTCGGCCGAACAGTTGATGTATGAGATCACAATATGATCGGGGTATTGAGCTTTAAATTTCGCAAAATCGTCGCTCGGACAGGATTCTGCTAACGAGCAGCCCGCATTCATATCGGGAATAAGGACCTTGCGTTTGGGATTTAAGATTTTTGCCGTTTCACCCATAAAATGGACGCCGGCAAATAATATAATATCCGCATCGGTTTCAGCGGCATGTTGTGCCAAAGCTAAACTATCGCCTTTGAAATCGGCTATTTCTTGTATATCAGGGGTTTGATAGTAATGTGCTAAAATGATAGCATTTTTTTCTTTTGCTAATTTTAAGACTTTATCTCTCATTGCATCCATTATCTTTATGCTTAAAGTGTAGAAATTAAGATGCAAATGTCTTTAAATTATCGGGTAAATCAAAATGGATTCAGGAAAAAGGAGACGTCTTTATTTTACTAACTTTGCAGAGGAATCTACCCAGTGTAAAAATGTAGATTGTATCTTACTATAACAGAACGAATGAAAGTAAAATTAAGTCAATTCCTCCTTCGCTTGTCGGGGTGGAAATTTGTGGGGGAAATTCCTACTGAAAAAAAAGCGGTTGTGATTGCAGCACCACACACGTCCAATTGGGATTTTGTATGGGGAAAACTGGCTTTTCTGGCTCACGATATCAGGACAACCATTCTGATGAAAAAGGAATTCTTTTTTTGGCCCATGGGACCTATCTTTCGCTCTCTGGGGGCAATTCCGATTGACAGAAGCAAAAAGGCTAATCTGACTGATCAGCTGGCTGAGGAGTTTGCGAAACGCGATGAACTCTATTTATCGCTTTCTCCTGAAGGGACAAGAAGTAGGCGTCCTGTATGGAAAAGAGGTTTTTATTTTATAGCACTAAAAGCAAATGTGCCTATCCTGTTGGGGGATTTGAATTACGAGACCAAAACGTTGAGTTTTATTGAGACCTTTTACCCAACCGGAGATGTGGAAGCCGATATGGCTTATATCAAAAGCAAGTACAAAAATTCAAAGCCCAAATATCCCGATTTGTTTTCAACGGGTGATTAAGTTTATTTTAAAAAAGAATCTTTATACAATTGTGGTATGACTGATATTTTACGACTTAGTTTGATTCAATCCCATTTGCATTGGGGTGATGTGAAAGCCAATTTGCAACATTTCACAGAGACGCTTTCTGTCCTTAAGAATAAAACGGATCTGATTGTTTTGCCGGAAATGTTTAGCTCTGGTTTTATGATGTCAGGTAAGGAAGAAATTGCTTCACATACCGATACGGCTATTACCTGGATGACAGAGCAAGCTGAAGTTCTGAATGCTCATATCATGGGAAGCCTGATTGTTAAAGAGCAGGATGCTTTTTATAATCGCATGTATACGGTTTCGCCTCAGGGCGATGTTTCGACCTACGATAAGCGACACTTGTTTCGAATGGGGAACGAGCACGAGCATTTTGATGCAGGAAAGCTAAAAGGTATTGTAAAAATAGGCGAGTGGCGCATTCGACCCATTGTGTGTTACGATTTGCGTTTTCCGGTTTGGATCCGCAATCAGCAAGACTACGATCTTTTGGTTTGTGTTGCCAATTGGCCCGATGCCCGTCGTGATGTTTGGAATACCCTATTGAAATCACGCGCGATAGATAACCAGGCTTATGTGGCCGGGGTGAACCGTGTTGGAACCGATGGGATGGACTTAAACTATGCCGGCGATTCGTCCTTGTTTGATGCGCGTGGCCGAGTGCTTGCCAAATGCGAAGACTATAAGAATGATATTCAAACCGTCAGTTTATCCTGGAAAGATTTGCAATCTTTTAGAACGAAATTTCCTGTTTATCTGGATGCCGATGATTTTGAAATTAAGTTGTAATAAGCGAAAAAACATATCCTGAGATTCAGATAAAATCTCAGGATTTTTTAAGCTTTTTTTCCTTGTTCTTTTGTCTTGAAACAAAAGAACCCAAAATTCAAGAACCGCGATTTCCTCAATCTTAAAACTGCTTGAATGATAAGTGCAGCCGGGCGATTTCCTCGGCAAGCTCGGAACTTCCCGGTTTTACTAATCATTCATTTGGTTTATAAGATCTCTTAAATCGATGTTCAATAATATTACACAGAAAAACCCACCGATTGAAGTTTAGTTCATTCAAATCTCATTAGTCATCAAGAGCTAGATCGATGCGAAGTCTCAATTTATTAGGACATATATAGACTTTAAACAACAGTCGTTTTGACCGCTTTAGCATCGGCGTATTTTTTTAATAGTTCTTCTGCAAAACTCATACTTTCTTCAAGACTAGCTTCGCCCTGATAGGAGAAAAACACCATGAGGAAATTCTGACAATCCAAGTCGATTTGTGTGCGTAGCGAATCGCTGGTTGCACTACCAAAAGCGCCGATATCATCCCGAAAAACAGGGAGATTCTCAATATTGAGATCACCTCGTCCAATGCCTTGATAAGCTTCGTCTGCCTGACCAAGTCCCATCCTAATGTTACCCACAATTTTATCGGCATTGTAACCTCCAATAGAGAAACCCGATTGAATGGAAACCAAATTGAGCAGATCAACCACATTGTTGATTTTGTAGAGGCCTTTTCCGTTCATAATTCTACGGAGTAAGGATTCTGCCGAAAGTCGATACCTGTTAGGATCTTTACCGACTTTGCGGTAGCCGTCTTTCGATGAGGAGATGGTCTTTTTATTTCGAATATCTTCAGCAGTGAGTTGTGGTGCCACTTCGCTGATAAATGCATCGATTTCTTTCCAGAGGGCTTCGTTGTCGGTGCTTACTTTAACCTGACATTCGATAACGCCCAGCTTGAGCGAAGGGCATAATTGGGCCAATTGAGGTTCTATTGAGATGGTTTGATTCATATGGATTAACATTTGGAATCAAAATTAAGAATTTCGTTGAATTAATGTTCATATTACCCCAAACCCCTAAAGGGGCTTAAATGGGTTGGCTTTTTGTTTTACCACAGACCTGACAGGTTTATAAGCAAGACGCAAACTAACCTGTCAGGTCTTGTTTTGTAAAAGAAACAAAATCCAAGCCACTTGCATTTAGGTGAGTGGCTGTTTTTTGTTTACACATTTCATCCCAAACCCCTAAAGGAGCTTAGATGGGTTGGCTTTTTGTTTTACCACAGACCTGACAGGTTTATAAGCAAGACGTAAACTAACCTGTCAGGTCTTGTTTACACGCTTCACTCCAAAGCCCTAAAGGGGCTTAGATGGGTTGGCTTTTTGTTTTATCACAGACCTGACAGGTCTATAAGCAAGACGCAAACTAACCTGTCAGGTCTTGTTTACACACTTCATCCCAAACGCCTAAAAGGGACTTAAATGAGTTGGCTTTTTTCAAGTCCCCTGTAGGGAACCGTAGCGAAGCTCACCGCAGTCCACTAGAGGGATTAGAGGTGCAAAAACGAATCTGTATATTATTTTTTTGTTCAGTTAAAAATTTGTTATATTTATTAAGTTTTTTACAGATTGTAAAGATAAGTGGGTCGTATTAAGGTAGATATTGATTGATGGAATTGAATATTTATTCAATGTTTGTATGGGTAAAACCTGAGATAATGGTTTTTTGTTCAATGTCAGAATGACAAAGCCCGAAAACCTGGATTTTTACTGAATCTACAATGTACAAAGTATGAAAATTTGGGTTTTTGCTGAATGTATAAAGTATAAAGCTTGAAAAATTAAGTTTTGACTGAATGTACAAAGTACAAAGTCTGAAAACTGGGATTTTTACTGAATGTATAAAGTATAAAGCTTGAAAAATTGAGTTTTTACCAAACGTACAAAGTACAAAGCAAAAAATGCGAGTTTAAATAATCAGTAGTTATTAAATTTAAATTAAGAGCTATGACATCAATTAAGAGAATTAATACGACTAGTCGCAATGGCGACATTAGTGCATTATTAACCCTTATTCTAAAAGCATTTGCGAAGAATGATTGGAGTTCAGATCTTTATTTAACGCCTGTGATTGAAAAGCTAAGTGCGACCAATACGGAACTGATTGAGGCTCTGAGGCGATTGATAGCTTATTCTCAGATGGCAGAGAAGGACCATGTGCGCGATATGGCCATCAGAGCTTTGTTTAAGCTGGTTGAGGGCTATCTTCATATCCCTATTGCCGGGATGAAAGAAGCTGCCCTGGTGCTCGACCGTATATTAGAGCAGTATGGTTTGAGCATACAGAAAGAGGATTATGCCGAAGAATCGGCAGATATTGAGTCCTTACTCAAAGATTTAAGCAAGCCCAACGCCCTTTCTGCTATAGCAAACTTACAGGGGGTGCAAGAAAGCATAGCAGCCTTGGATGCGGCTCAAAAAGATTTTGAAAATGTGGCTTTGCAGCAGGCTGAGGGTGAGAGCCTGAAGAAAGATTTGGCTTCGGCCAGTATGTTGAAGAAAGTGGCGATCACAGAAATCAATACCAACCTGGTGGGGTATCTGAATACCATGGCAAAGGTAAACCCAGCCACATACGAGGCTACCACCAAAACAATTGCCGAGCTGATCGATAGAAATAACGAAATGGTAAAACGCCGTCATAAAACAAAGGAAGTAGACAGCGAAGTGGTTTAAAAAATACCGACTAAGGGTTTCACCGAAAGTGAAGCCCTTCGTCTTGAATACGAATAACAACAGATAAATGCTATAACATCAATATTGATGTTATATATACGTTCTCAGCAATTAAGTGAAAAGGATACTGTTTATCATAAAAGTTTGATTTCGGAAACACGGACTAATAATAAACATTTTGTCTTTCATTAGCAATAAAATTAAGGTTTTAGAGGAGTTATAAATAATTGTAAAATTTTAAATTAATAATCAATATGGTTTTAAAAAGAATGCTCACTATTGTGGCTGTATTAGCTATGATTAGTTGTCAAAAAGACGAAATAGAAGTTAACAAAGATGTTAACATCGATCAAGAAAAAGTAGAATATGCTATAGAAAATTTAAACGGAAAACCCGTAACCATAGAATACCTGGGAAGAAAAGCTAATGTTATAGATATAGGTGATCATTATGTATTTGAAGGAGATATTTTAATAAACAAAGAGAAATATCATAGCAAACAAAACACTTTGAAAGGTGCCGCGATAAATGGCAACAGATGGAACTATCAGTACAATAGAATAGCATACGTTGTGAATTCATCACTACCTGATAAGCAAAGGGTAACAGATGCTATCAATCACATTGAGGCTAATACAAATATCGATTTTGTAACACGAACAACTCAACCTGATTATATCGAAATAGTTCATTCAGACAATGGAACATACTCTACTGATATTGGTAAAGGTGGTGGAAGACAAGAAATAGGCCTTGCTTCATGGGCTACAATGGGAAATACTGTTCATGAATTACTGCACGCATTAGGAGTATTTCATGAACATACACGTCAGGATAGAAATGATCACATTATTGTAAACTGGCAACACATCGGAACCAATCCTAACACTATTTACCAATACCAGATTTACACTAATAACTATTCAGGATTTGATCATGGTAATTTCGATTTCAATTCTATAATGTTGTATCCTAGCATTTGGAACAGCAATACTTCAGGGTGGTCAATGACAGATCTTAACAACAATCCATTTACAGCACAAAGAACTGGATTATCAGCAGGTGATATTGCCCTTTTGAATGAATTATACCCTCCAATACCTCCAATAATAGAACTTAAGGTTGTTAAATACAATAACTACTCTAATAGCTACAGGTTTACATATGGATTTACAACAAAATATACCCCTACTCCTGTAGAAGTTATTGAGTGGTACGGATCTTCTGGCAGCAATAATACGTTTTATAATCTACACTCTACCAATAGCCAGTGCGATCTGATTTTAATGAAACAAGAAAATGGAGGTTACAACTATCACTATATGAGAGTTAAAATTAGAGATGCAGAAGGACAGATTCATACAAGGACAGCGCTTTGCCATACTCCTGAAAAATGTTTTATTATGGCTCTAATGCCACCTCCAGATGATGGTGGACTTTTTTAATTAATACTTTTTAAACTCCTCTAAAACTAAATGTTATATGGAATTAAACTTTGTAAGTACGTTATTCGGATTCCTAGTGAAACATCAATAGAGGTATCACATCTAGCACGGATACAGTGTTAAAAGTCAAATCTTTTTAAATATTTTGGCTCTTTTTCTATTAGGTTAAATCAATATTAAACTAATGTAACCTCTGCTTGAGGTGTTAAACCCAGGCAGGGATTGGTATAAACCCGATCCCAGTTGAGAAGTACATAGTTTTAAATACTATTAAGAACAATAAAAGCTGAGAACAATGTATAAAAATAATAGCCGAGATAGTAGTAAATTCAAGGGTTGTAGCCCGCTTCAACTTTCTCGTAACTTGACAGGAAAGCACCACGCATTCGGCTACTATTCTTATACTCACCGTTGTAGCACATTAGAACAAACTGTACAGGCACAATTGAACCAAGTAAATTAGATTAGTATGTCGCAAACATGGGAGAATAAATTTTCAAACTGGACCAATCCTCCAAGTGATACAGAAGAGAATAAACTTTCGAATGCAGAGCAAATGATTAAAGATGCAATTGCAGATTATCCGAGTTTAGCCAATAAGAATATTGAGATATTTGGACAGGGCTCTTACGCAAACAACACTAATGTAAGATTGAATAGTGATATTGATATTTGTGTTAGGCTTATGGATACCTTCTATTATGACTTGCCCGATGATATGACGAAAGAGGATTTCAACATTGGTCCAGGTACAAATACATACTCTGATTTTAAGAATGATGTTGAAGCAGCAATGGTAAAGAAATTTGGCAGAAGTGATGTCGATAGAGGAAATAAAGCCATAACAATAGCAGGGAATAGTTATCGTGTAGAAGCAGATGTGGTTCCAACTTTTGAGCAAAGAAGGTACAATAAAAACAAAGCATATCTGTCTGGAACTCAATTTTACCCAGATAATGGAGGTGTTGTGAAAAATTGGCCAAAGCAGCATATTGAAAATGGGATAAATAAAAATAAAAACACTCAAAGAAGATTTAAACGGACTGTTCGTATTTTCAAGAAACTTAGGTATGAGATGAAAGATGAAGGATATTCAATTTGTGATAAAGTTCCTTCGTTTTTAATTGAATGTTTAGTTTGGAATATTCCAAACTCGACTTTGAATGCATCAAATTCATGGTATGAGAGGATTAAACAATGCGTTATATTTTTATACAACGCGACAGAGACAGATGAAAAATGTTCTGAATGGGGTGAAGTAAGTGAACTTTTATATTTGTTTAAGGGTCATTCCAAATGGACACGGCAAGATGCTAATGACTTTATTTTACAAGCATGGAATTATATAGGGTATAACAATGATTAAATTAAATTTGAAAATATATGCTTATGCAATATTAGGCTTAGCATTTATGACTTTTGCGGTAATATTCGTAATTCACCAAGACTTGACATCTATTGATTTTCAAAAAACAATTAAAGATGTTTCTTACACAATCAGTATTAACTTTTTCATTTGGTTAGGTTTTGTAAAATGGGGGTGGAAATGGAAAATGTTCCATGGATGGTTGGTCCCATTTCCGAATCTTTCTGGAAAATGGAAAGGTCATTTAAAATCTAACTGGGAAAACGCTAAACATGAACCTATTCTAACTGAAATTGAAATTAAGCAAACATTTTTCCATATGACTATTAGGCTAAAAACAGGAGAAAGTGAGAGCTTTAGTAATTCTGCATCATTTGATATTGACGTAGAAAGAAATATAAACCAGTTGTTCTATTCTTATACTAATTATCCGAAACCTTCAGTTAGAGAAAGAAGCCAAATTCATTATGGAACCACTTTGCTTAGATTTAATGAATATCCAGTAAAGAATATGACTGGGGAATACTGGACATCAAGAGAATCTACTGGAGAAATTGAAATTGAAAAGGAAGAATAACGTGCTACAACAATGTATATACAAAATAGGCGAGATAGTAGTGAATTCAACGGTTGTAGCCCGCTTCAACTTCATCTCGGTTTGATAGGTTTGGAGCCCGCAATCGCCTACTTTGCCCCGCTGGTGCGCGATTCTATCGCGTTCCTTGATATAAGATAAAAACCACACGATAAAATCGTTCGGTAGTGGGGAAAGGCTCGCATTGCATGTGAGCCTTTTTTATATCATTTACTCAAGCTCATACTTTAACTACCAACAAGCTAAAATTTTACTCAATATCTATTTAACAATTGTATTTTTTTATTACATTTAACTGGACGTTCAAATTGATATCCAAATAAATTTTAAAGACTGAAACGCCGACAGTCCTATAGTATCGGTGTAAACCAAATATTTATATAAAATGATTAAATTAAAAAACTTAGCTGGATCTAAAAAGCTTAGCTATTCAGAACAAAAAGTAATCTTGGGTGGACAACCTATGCCTCCTGCTAACTGTAGATGTTTTTGCTGGGAAAATCATGGTCCAGTAGATAGCTCATGTTTCCAAAGATGCCCTGATGGATCAGTTCCAGGTCAAATGGAAGGTAATGGAGATGATTGTCTACAGCCCTTATTTTAAAAGTAGTTAAGACTAGTATAAATCCCAGATTTGGAATTTATAAAAATTTAAAATCACCAAACTCTCACTTGGTGATTTTAATTTAAAAGCCATTGACCTAAAAAGACTGTTTCTGTTAATTCTTCATTAAACTTTTTGCAATTCGATGTTTATTCTTTTTTCCAATTGGTTTGTTCTTCTTATTTGGAACAACGAAATATAAAAAATTAGAGAGGTAGAAATACCCGTTGTTAGTAGTTAATTGCAAGTTTAGCGGATTATAAATGTCATCATTCGGAATCCATTACCTTAAACACTCAAAACATGAAAAACAAATTCCTTTTTTTCAGCATTCTTATTAGCCTTCTTAGTTGCACGAGTAATAAAAAATATGAGTTAGCTTCTGATATTTATATTTTGGATAAAGAGAAGCCCATCGAATCATTCCAGGAATTAACCAATAAACTTCAGGGAAAAGCAATTTATATTGACAGATGGGCTACCTGGTGTTCCCCATGTGTTGAAGAATTCAAGCATAATGAAGCCTTGCACAATTTCTTACATGAGAATAAAATCGAAATTGTGTATCTGAATTCGGACACTGATCTTGAAGAGGAAAAATGGTTTGATTTTATTATTGATCACAAGCTGACGGGGAATCATTTAAGGTTAGATAGTCTTTTAAAAGCTGATCTCATTGATAAAGGAATTTTTATCCCGATGATTCCTCAATATATGGTAGTAAGCGAAAAGGGAGAAGTGATTACAAATAAAGCTTTTAGACCTAGTAGTGGTAAAAAGCTATATGAGCAGTTAGATAGCTTGTTAATTAAATAATGTGTGCTGACTTCATTGAATACCATAGCAAGTGTGCCCCTTAAGGTATAATAAAACCGAAATAAGGCATAGCTCATTATACAGTAGCAGGATGCGATCTTATTATTATAACTAAAACAGAATGAAAAAACATATTTTAATTTTATCGTTTATAGCGTTTTGTCTAGTCGGGTGCCAATCGGCTAAAGAAAAAGAGCATCAGTATATTCAGACTTTTTTTGACAGTATGACGGAATTTAGATGTTCTGATAGTACACGAAATAAAGTTCAGCTTAATTTCCGTTATTTTGGTTTTAATCAGGAAAAGGGGACGCTGGAATTTCATATTCCGGATAGTGTCAAATTTGCTGATTTTTACAATGCTTATTCAAATCGGATTAGTAATGCATACTATACAAGCCTCAATGCAAAAGGAGGTGAATGTGTTGATTCTTTGTTTGTAGCACAAGAATGTAATTGTGATAAGGTTAGAGAGAGCATTACCGAGTATTATTGTAATGACAGTGTTTTTGCAGGAATCTTCAATACGGCTTTTTCATCTTATTATATGAATAAAACGGAAACTAAACAAAAAAAGACTTGTATTGGAATAGACAGCTTGTTGCAGATTTCTTTTGCATATATTGATATTGCCGGATATATTCCGGATAGAGGTTTTGCTTTTCACTTTGGATGTGGAGCACCACCTTTTGCTTACAAACTAGAAAATAAAGTTAACTTTTTAATTGCCGGATTCTGTCAGGAAGCATTGAATGATCCAAAGTTGCGAAAGGTACATCTTCAAATCATGAAGAGTTTAGGTGAGAAGATTGAAGCTGAAGAAGGGAGTATGAAAAATCCGGATGAAATATGTAAAAAGTATGAAAAAGAGCTTTATAGAATGCTTATAGAAGATGGAACGCTTAAAAAAACGCTCTTAGAATATTACGAAACCAGAAAAGATATTGAGCCCTTTGAAATTATTTAGGAATAAGATGAAATTGTTTCGCTTAGTAACTTCATTATCATGCCCCGCTACCGCACGATTTTATCGTGTGGTAAGTAATAAAAATAATAAATTTTAGTAGTTAAAAGTAAATTGTAGGTTTACTATGAGTCGTAATTATAAATGTCATCATTCGGAATCCATTACCCCAAACCCATGAAGGCGCTTAAGTTAGATCTCCTTTAGGGGACTTAGGGGTCGGGAACTGAGCTCAGCGAAACTCATCGTTCAGAACATTAAAAAATAAAGCGAAAAATATTAGATTAGCTTAAAATATAAAAGAGATTGTAATGAATAAAATACATGTATTCCTTTTTGACGGTTTTTCAGATTGGGAAATCTCCTATCTGACATCAGAAATTAATAAGAGTGAAGCGTTTGAATTGGTATACTTTTCCAAAGATGGGAATCCGGTAATTTCAATGGGAGGATTACAGATTATGCCAAGGACATCGCTTGCAGACTTGAAATCCAATGATGTTGATTTGTTGATCTTACCCGGAGGAACAGCTTGGGAAAAAGGTGAAAATAAAGAAATAGAAAAATTGACGATAGAGCTATTTGAATCAGGAAAACCCCTTGCTGCAATTTGTGCTGCAACCGCTTTTCTTGGACAATTGGGGCTGTTGGATCATGTGAAACATACCAGTAATGATTTAAATTATTTAAAAGCCGTTGTGCCAACATATCGCGGAGATAAAATGTATCAAAACGTATTGGCATTTACGGATGAAAATATTATTACTGCCAATGGAATTGCTCCCATAGAGTTTGCGAGAGAAATTTTTAAGACGATTGATTTGTATTCAGAAGAAAGAATTGAAAAGTGGTTTCAATTGTTTAAAAACGGCGTTTGGTCTGAATAAATAAAGCACCTCCTTTTAGTGTGTGATTGATTTGTCTCCACTTGGTTTCGCTTATATCGTGTGGGAGTGGAGCATATTTCGTGAATATAGACCAAGCGAGCCTGAATATGCGATTCTCGTTTCGGATAAGAGTAGAGGAAAGCTTTAGATGAGGCTTGTTTCAAAATTCAGAATTAATGTATTTTTGCAGAGAAGCTATTTAAGATAAGAATATGAAAACCAAAACAGCATTAATTACAGGATCGGCCAAACGAATAGGAAACGAGTTAGCTCTTCATTTGGCGAAGCAGTCGTGGAGTCTGGCACTTCATTACAATACCTCGAAAGGGGAGGCGATGGCTTTGAGAGATTACCTTAAAGCCCTTTATCCTAATCAGGTATTTAAGGTGTTTTGCTGTGATTTGTCTGACGAGCTTGCTTGTGAATCTTTAATCTCAGAGGTCAGTGAGGAATTGGGTCAGATTGATCTGTTGATTAATAATGCTTCTGTTTTCACTCCAGCTTCGATTAGAGATACAGGTTTAGATCTGATCAACGAACAGATGAATATCAACTTTAAAGCGCCCTTTATTTTAATGCGTGATTTCGCGAATATCTGTAAAAGGGGAGTCATCGTAAACTTTCTGGATACACGAATAAGCAAGTATGCATCTGACTATGCGGCTTATAGTTTGTCAAAGGTTGCCTTATCTCATCTCACTCAAATGGGCGCTTTGGAATTTGGACCCGATATTAGAGTCAATGGTATTGCTCCGGGTTCAACAATTGCTCCACCCAATGCTGCTGCCAATTACTTAGAAGACCGGGCTGCTAAAACTCCCATGAAAGAACCCGGTGGTATACAACCCATACTAAAGTCGTTGGATTATATCATCGACAATAACTTTCTTACAGGGCAAATATTATACTGCGACGGCGGTGAGCAGCTGATTTAGTAATAACTTCGCTTTCAAATGAGATTTTGCGTTTCATGAGCTTTGTGAATGAACTAAACTTCATTTTTAGCGATCTTGTGCAAGTAGATAAAATGATTAAAACACTCAGGCGGTATTGATTTGTTGCCTTATTTGTAATGGCTTGTGAGTTTATCAACAATGGGCAGGTCAGCTTCGGCCCAATCGAGTTTTTGCATTTTATCTATGTCGAGCCATTGTATCTGTTGATGTGCTAAAAGTTGAAAATCGCCCTCTGTGTGATTTACAAAGTAGGCTTTTAGCTTGATGATTTTGTCTCCATAGTCGTGCGTATTCTCACACAGAAATTTCCCGCAAGTCGATTGAATTGCAAATTCCTCAAAAAGTTCTCTTTCCAGGCATTGCTCGGGACTTTCGTTCGGTTCAATCTTTCCACCTGGGAATTCCCATTTACCACCCTGTTCGCTGCAGTCTTTTCGTTGTGCACAAAGAAAGCGATTACCCTTTCGGATAATCGCGGCTGTAACTTCGATGATTTTTTTCGACTTCATATTTAAGATGTCTGCTAGCTTAGAAATACGGCTATGGAAACACCTACAAATGTGCCAATAATATAACCTAAAATCCCTACGAGAATTCCAGGAGTAATGAGTTTCTTTTGTCCCATTGAGGCAGCCATTGGCGCTGCAACTGATGGTCCCATAATATTAGCTGCCGAAGAAATAACCACTTCGTAAACGTCGAGTTTGAATAGTTTTGCCAGTGCCAGTAAGAAAACGAAATGAAACATCATGATAACGATATAGAATGCCAGAATAGCAGGTCCAATTTCGAAAATTTGATGAATATTCGTTGCGGCACCAATTACGGCTAAGAAAATATACATCATCCAGATACCAATTGAGAAAGCTGTATTTTCTAATGCTTTCAGTTGTTTTGGGAAAAGGTTGGCAGCCAATACTGCAAATAGCGTAATAAGTAGAATACTTAAGTTAATGTCGGTCTGAATCAATCTCTCTAAATACGGAGCGATAAATGTTCCTGCCCCGGCGATAAGTGCCGCAATGAAAACAGAAACAGCAATGCGTTCCAGAGTCATAGGGTATTCATTCTTCTGACTGCCTTCATTAGAGTCGATTTCGTTCTCTTTTTTTGGTTTGACAAAGAAACGCGATAGAAACACCAAAGAGGGGGTTAGGAATAAGAAAAGTGTGTATAAATTCGAAACCAAATTATCCACGGCGATTGTGGCTGTAAACATTGGGTTTGTGCTGAAATTTAAACTTTCTGCAGCTGCAATAAAATTGACACTTCCTCCGATCAGTGTGGCTGCAATTACGCCAGCTGTATTCCCACTATCAGCACCCAAATCAATTAACGAAACGGCAAGGAAACAGCCTAAGACAATTCCTATAGCTCCGATAATATAGGCTAAAAGTAATTTCCCGCTTTCCTTCACAATTTTCGTTAGGTTTGAACTAAACAAAAGCATGGGGATGGAGATGGGAATAAAATAGGTGAAGACCATATCGTATACCTCAACTTTGACATTGGGGTTCGATGCAACGGGAAGAACACCCAACATGGCTAATATTGACATGGATATCATGGTAACCAATATACCCGATAGTTTTCCAAACCATTTTTTGTGTTCAGAATAGATACCAAAAGCTGCGGCACCTGCTACAATAAAAAAGAGAATAAAATGACTGTCGGGAGAGATAATTGAATCCATAATGTGTTTTTAGAAATTGAGCCGCAATTTAGTAAAATTGTATTTTATTGGGCAGGAATTTATTGTTTTTGTAAAGTAGATCGTTTTTATTGAATCGTTGCTAAAACGATTTGCAGTAAGGAGCAGGTCCGTTTATTTTTTTCCAAAGAAATGATGAAACAAGCCTTTTATTAGAATAGAAAAAGGCATGGGTTTTATACCAAGCGCTCTGTTTGCCCGACTAATTTTATAAATCAGGTTCATGTGTTTTATAATTTCACGGTAAGCTTTAAATAAGGAATAATCTGGATCGTAAATATGAGCCGGTTCCGAATTGGTTCCGTTAATCTCTAATACTTTGATGTTTTCACCCTCGTACAAGTCTCGGATACTGTTGACTTTAATATCGAAACGACCATAATAGAATCCGTCTAATGGCTTTGAGATTTCCCTGAAAACCTTTACCAATTGATCGTTTATCAGATGAGTGCCATCCAGAAATGTGGTTCCCCGACAATGGTTTCCTATGGGTTCTATTTTAAAGGTGATGCCCTCAGGTATAATCAGGTTCCATTTGTTTGAATATTTGGCTTTTAGATATTTCAGACGTGATTTAGCTCTGAAATTTTTGGAAACCAACTTGCCGAAAGGATCTCGTCCATTACCTGTTATGCTCAGAAATTCTTTCATAACCACAGAGCTGATGCCATCTTGTGTGCTGTTTGGAAATCGATGATAGAAAATACCCAATTCGATGGGATAATCAACAAATTCCTGAATGATTAAGTCCTCAGTAATGATTTTTAGATAGTTTTTCAGAGCAAGTTCATCGTCGATCTTCTCCACACCACGTCCACGTTCTCCAATATTGGGTTTTGCAACAATAGGGAAAGCGATGTCTTTTTCCTGCATCAAATGAATAATCTCATCGGCGGAAGTATCTTTCTCAGTAAAAAAGTCTTTTGTATGGTATTGGGGAGACAGAGAGTTGAGTAGTTTGGTTTTATCTGTTCCATATGCTCCTCCAAATGCCATTCCAGGATTTGTTGTTGTGAAATAGCTAAAAGATCTGCTTTTTAAGGCTAAAACAAATCCATATAAAAACATGGGGGCATAGAAAAACCATGATGGCCAAAATTCAAATTTGATCCATTTGAGAATAAATTGCGGGTAGTATCTTTTTTTTCGGGGCATAGGTTAGATTTTGCTACTTAAATATATAAGAAATATGCATATTCCAGTGATGATGGTGTAAAAAAGATCTGAAAATCTTAAATGTGCAGTGAGTTAAAATTCATCTGGATAGAATTCTATTTTTTGACTTGATTTTAATATCTTGTTTTAGAAAAAAAAAGTCTATGCAAATTATAAACGCTTCTAAAGAAATATGCGGACAGCTATTTCATCTGTGTGAGAATTTAAAAAGGGACGAGTACTCTAATTGTTCGTCTCTGTTGTTAGGCAGTTCAATAGGCAAGCACATGCGTCATATTATTGAATTCTTCGATATATTAAGAGAAGGTTCTGAAGTTGGCGAAATCAATTACGATACGCGTGTACGATCTGGTCAAATAGAAAATGATCCACTGGTAGCCAAGGATAGACTGGCTTTAATTATAGCCTGGTTAGAAGAACTATCAGTGAACAAAAATTTAAGCTTGTATCTTAATTTTGATCAAGATAGCAGGGCCGTTAAACAAGTCAAGTCGAATTTGATGCGTGAGTTGGCTTATAATTTAGAACATGCTATTCATCACATGGCACTGATACGCATTGCACTTAATCAGCAATTCCCAGATGTAAGGGTTGACGCAAATTTTGGAGTTGCCTATTCAACAATTCGTTATAACAAAGACCAATGTGCACATTAAGTTATATTCCAATTGATGATAATGACTTTATTCTCACAACCAATAGAGATGAAGATCCAGGTCGGGTTGCTATCAACCCTCAAAAACACATGCATAATGGCTTTGAATTGTTTTATCCAAAAGATTCAAAGGCTAAGGGGAGTTGGATAATCAGCAATTGCAAAGATACAACTCTTTGTGTGCTTAATGGGGCTTTTAAAAAGCATAAACGTAAGGCTAATTACAGGCAGAGTAGGGGCCTGATGCTTCTGGATTATTTCAGTTATCTCAATCTTGATGATTTTATTGAAAATTATCCCTTTGAGGGTATTGAGGCTTTTACTTTAATTGTAGTGGGATCTGATACTGGATTTAGGTTGACTGAGCTAATTTGGGACGAAAAGGAATTATCTGTTAGAGAATTAGATCCTTCTGCTGCTCATATCTGGTCATCAACAACTCTGTATACTGAGGCGATGAAATTAGAACGGGAAAGGTGGTTTCGTGACTGGTTAAATAGTGAAAGGGAATTAAATCCGGATTCAATATTGAAATTTCATAAGACAGGGGGGGCTGGCAATATGGAGTATGGTTTGTTGATGAACAGACGAAATGTTGTCAGGACAGTTAGTATCACTCAGGTATTGGGGGGTGTGAAAGGTCACTGTATGCGATATTTTGATTTATTAGATGAGGAAGCTTGTAAGAATCATTTAGGAGTATAATACGTGTATTTCGTTTATAAAAAAAATGGCTATCGAAATGAATCGATAGCCATTTTGTGTTTTAATCCTGGATAAATCAGAAATGATTATTTTCCTGGACACTGAGCAATAATAGCTGCATCGATATCTTGCTTGCTATATGCTTTGTCGTAATTCTCAGAGAATTTCTTTGCAAGGTTCTCCGCAGTAGTCTTGTAAGCCTGCTGATCTTCCCAGGTATTGATAGGAATCAACATTTCACTAGGAACGTTAGGACAAGATGTAGGTACATTTACATGGAATAACTCATCCATAACATACTCAACCTTATCTAGCTCACCATTAAGAGCTGCATCAACCATTGCTCTGGTGTACTTTAATTTGATACGAGATCCGGTTCCGTATGATCCGCCGCTCCATCCAGTATTAATTAAGAATACATTGGTGTTATGCTCATCCATCTTAGCACCAAGCATGTCTGCATAAATATTTGGATTACATGGCATAAATGGCTGTCCGAAGAAACGAGAGAAAGTTGCCTGAGGCTCAGTAACTCCGGTTTCAGTACCCGCTAATTTTGAGGTGTATCCCATCAAGAACCAAAGCATTGCTTGTTCTTTCGTTAATTTTGATACTGGAGGCAATACGCCATAAGCATCAGCTGTTAGGAATAAAATTGTTTTAGGGTGACCAGCTGTAGACTCTGGCTTAATATTACTTAAGAACTCAAGAGGATAAGATGCTCGTGAGTTAGGCGTGAATCTGGTATCAAAGAAATCAATCTTCCCATTAGGATACATCATTGCATTCTCAATAATCGCACCATGTTTCTTGTAATCTGCATTGTGCATAACAGCATCCCAAATCTCTGGTTCGTTCTTACGCTCCATATCAATCATTTTGGCATAACAACCGTTTTCAAAGTTGAAAATACCATTGTCGCTCCAACCGTGCTCATCGTCACCTAAAAGGGCACGATTAGGATCAGCAGAAAGAGTTGTTTTACCAGTTCCTGAAAGACCAAGTAGTAATGCAGAATCTTTCCCTTTACCTTCATTTGCTGAGCAATGCAATGGCAATACTCCATTAAAAGGAAGTAAGTAGTTCATTACGGTAAACATCAATTTCTTCATGCTACCTTGATATTGAGAACCGTAAACAATACCTATTCTTCTATCAAAGTCAACAACAACACAAAGTCCAGATGTTTCTCCGTTTGGTAAGTCACGTACCAGACCTTTGTAGCGGTCTTTATCTAATTCGTCGTTAGGAAGAGCGATCAGTTGAAATTCCTGGTCCGCAAAAATCGATTTTTGAATATCTTCAGGTACTGGTCGAAACATATTATCGATGAAAACCTGGTTAAGAGCTTTATCAGAAATTGTTTTTACTGGCAAGGCATATTTAGCATCTGCACCGATTACGCGGGTAGTGGTAAATACAGTTTGTTTGCTTTGAATTGTTTTTAAAGCATCTTCATAAATAAGTGCAAACGTTTGCGGATTAAGGCCGATATTATTAGGTGATGTCCAGTCAATATTTAATTCACTTTCCGGATTTCTAACAATATATGTGTCTTTAGGGCTTCGGCCTGTCGAATTTGATGGTGTCCATGTAGCAAGTGCACCATTAGGTGTTACAATAGCATCTTTGTTTTCGACAGCTTTTGTAATTAAATCTTCTCTTGAAAGATTATCTCTAACATCCTGATGTTTTTCTAAAACTTTCTTTAGTTCTTCAATCATGTTAATTTCAATTGTACTCATCATATTTTTTTTAGTTTGGAGTCCCAAAACTATGACGAGATATTTAACTATCCTAATATGTAAATCTATTTTTTGTATTTATTTTTTATTTATTCTCATTGATATTTAGTAGGTTTACCGTGGGAAAGAAGTTATATATCTTCCTGATATAGTAGCTTTTCCCAGGTTTTCAGTTTTACTTTCCATCCTTACTTCTTTATTATCAATTGTTTCGGACTAGCTTATCTTTTAATATTTATATATTAAAGAAAAAAAGTGTTAATGTTGAATTGTGCAAACGATTCCGTAAAAAAGAGGTTAGATTGAAAAATGGATGAGTTTTTTTCTAACGCATAAAAAAAAAATATCGTTTATAAACGACGCTTTTTTTTCATTTTTTGAATTTATAATTTACGAAAAAGTGAGGAGTAATACAAAAGGCAGAATAATCATGGGGAAGTATGTTTTTCTAATCTGATTTTTTTAAGAAATCTGATCTGAAAAAATGGTTGGGAGAAAAAACAGAACTGGGAAAAATAAAATGCCCATGTTTTAGGGGAAACATGGGCAAATAATTCTAAAGGATTAATTAACCTACTAACCAAGCTTTCGCTTGCAATCATTTAGTTTGCAAATCCTATATTTCTGTATAGAATTTCCGAACTAAAGTTAGAAATATTATTGAACTATATGCATGATCTTGAATTTATTTTTCTTGTTTATAATGATTTTATAAAAAGAATAAACTTATAAATGATCAATTAATCATGTATTATGGTTCTTTTGTCTCTTGTAAAAGTCCCTTTGTCTTGTAATCTTAATAATGTGGATGTTAAATAATATTTGCCTGCTTAAACAATTTTTCAAAAGCCACCCTGTTAAACCACCCCTGATTCAAACTTTCATTTGTAACCGTTTCAATTCGGGAATAAAATTCTTTTGTTAGACCATTTTCTGACGTATAATTGATGACTTCCTCAAATGATTTTAGCATGCTTTTGCAAAAGGCATCTGGAATATTTTCCTTTTCTGAAGAAAATGTCTGAGCTATTTCGAGATTATAAAGCATGATGTCGGCAATGCAGGAGGGTTCAACACCTAAACGTTTAAAATGACGAATATAGTTTTGGGCAACAGAACGTCTGCATTTAGCTCTTCTTTTTGTATTAGGGAAGTATTCTTTAGATATTTTAAACTTGCATTCTTCAATGAGCTTGTTCTCGTTTGGATTAAAAGCGAAATCATAATATTCTTTAACATCCTTAAAACGTGAATAGAGTTCTGTAATTTGATCTTGTAGTTGTTCTTTATTCAGATCATGCAAATAAAGTTTTAAATCGCGTTTGCTCATAAAATTCCTGTTTTATTCAATTGTATTTACTTCCACTTAACAATTGATCATTGGTTTGTCAAAAATAAGTAATATTGTAATAAGTAATATTAAGCTATAGATAATGGAGCAGGAAAATATCTCTCGATTGGAGATTTTAGAGAATATATTGGAATTTTATAGAGTTCAGCCCGGTATGAATAAAGATGGTAAAATTGAAAAAGTAGAGTCATATTTATTATTAATGCACTCTATATACAGTGATTCAAAAAATGAACTCGAGGAGTTGGATATAAGCGATGTGGATTTTCTTGAAAATACTTTTGATTGTTTTAATGGGTATTTAAATGCTCTTGGGGAAGAGATAAATAAGATTTTTGAAGAGGATGTTTTTAAACTAATGCCCATTCCTATTTATGGGTTTTCTATTATTCTGCCCATTCATTGTATAGAAATGATAAAGAATTGGAATAAATCAGAACAGGATTATTGGCAAATTGGTGATGAGTTATCCAGACTTGACGAATGGGTTGAGTCTGATTTGTTTTTTGAAAACTTTCTGGCCTTGATTGAAAAGTTGATGTTGAGAATTAATGCAAAGCTTGTGATTGCAATTGAAGACTTGATTTAGAAAGTGTATTGAATTGTTGTAATTTTAACAGAATTAGATAAAAGTGTATTATATTTGCACGCATTTTGAGAAAATAAGATGCTTTAACCCGGTTTAATTGAGTGTCATTTTAAACAATATGGGGTGCCATTTTTCAATTTGTAATTAAAAATATGTTTCATCCTGATACGAGTCAGGGCTAAAAAGAGAAGAGTATGCATTTTAGTTTTATCGAGATCGTTTCTGCTTTCATGGTATTGTTTGCTGTTATTGATATTATTGGAGCCATTCCAATTCTTGTGGATTTGAAGAAAAAAGGGGGTGAAATTAAGGCACTAAAAGCAAGTGTTGTTGCCCTTGTCGTATTAATTGGATTCACGTTCTTGGGAGAGAAATTATTAGGGCTTTTTGGTGTGGATATTTCGAGTTTTGCCATAGCCGGTTCGTTTATTCTATTTATAATGGGGGTAGAGATGGCCTTGGGTATTGAGATTATTAAATATGATGGTCCTTCCGGAGTGTCTATTGTTCCGATTGCATTTCCTTTGGTTGCGGGAGCGGGATCGTTTACTTCGGTTGTTGCGCTTCGTGCAGAATATGCTCTTGAGAACATCATAATCGCCCTTGTTTTGAATTTAGCCATTGTTTATATCGTGTTAAGGTCGACTTCTATAGTGGAACGCTTTTTAGGAGAAGGAGGGATTCATATCCTTCGAAAAGTGTTTGGAATCATCCTGTTAGCCATTTCGGTTAAACTCTTTATGACCAACGTTGCGGTTTCAATAAAGACACTGATTCCTATGATAAAGGAAGTTTTATAGAAAATAGGCTTGAAATATTTCCGAATTATAGCTTGTAAATAGGGATTTATGCTAACTTTGTCCGCTCAAATAATTTGAAGAAAAAAGCTGTGTGCTACTTTATTATTGGACTTTCTCGATGCTACATGTCAGTCGGAAAATAAAATTTGCTATTTCACTGTAAAAAACTTACAAATAGATTTGAATAATTCGAAAATTATTGCGTATTTTGCGCACTGTTTGAAAAGCATTTAAGGAAAAAAAATAATCTGGACTATGTCAAGAGTTTGTCAAATTACTGGAAAGAGCGTAATGGTGGGAAATAACGTTTCTCACTCAAAAAGAAGAACTAAGAGAAGATTTTATCCAAATCTATTCGATAAGAAGTTCTATCTTCCTGAGGAAGATCGCTGGATTGAATTAAGAATTTCTGCTGCCGGTGTACGTCTAATTAACAAATTAGGTGTTCAAGGTGCTTTGAAAAAAGCTCAAGAAAAAGGATTTATTAAAAATTATTAAAAGGCATATAAAATGGCTAAAAAAGGTAATAGAGTACAAGTGATTCTTGAGTGTACTGAGCATAAAGATAGTGGAATGCCTGGAACTTCAAGATACATTACTACTAAGAACAAAAAGAATACTCCTGATCGTATGGAGTTGAAGAAGTATAATAGAATTTTGAAAAAAGTTACTCTTCACAGAGAAATTAAATAATATTAAGTTATGGCTAAGAAAGTAGTAGCATCCCTACAAAAAGGTGAAGGTCGTGGTTACGCTAAAGTAATCAAGATGGTTAAGTCACCTAAGACAGGAGCATATTCTTTTAAAGAAGAGATCGTTCCTAACGCTAATGTTAAAGATTTCTTTGCTAAATAGTAAAGAGTTTCTATATCGATTTAAAAGCTCCTCATAATTGAGGAGCTTTTTTTATGCATATTTTTTGTGTGATTATAGGCTTAGTAAGGCACTAGATTAAGTTTAGTTTTGATTCGCAAACTAAATGATGCTTGCTGTCAAATAAAAAATTAATTATAAAATTCAAAGCAGTGTATTTTTTTGTAATTTAGCGGGCCTAAACTGTATAATAGACTATGGGATTATTTGGCATTTTTTCAAAATCGAAAAAAGAAAACCTAGATAAAGGACTTGCAAAAACGAAGGAAAGCGTATTTAAAAAGCTTTCCAGAGCAGTTGTTGGTAAATCGAAAGTTGATGAAGAAGTATTGGATGAATTGGAAGAAATTCTGATTTCATCAGATGTAGGGGTTGATACAACTGTTCGAATTATTGAAAGGATAGAAAAACGTGTTGACGAAGATAAGTTTTTAGGTACATCTGAGTTAAATCGCATTCTTAAAGAAGAGATTTCTGCGCTTTTACAAGAGAACAATAAAGGAGAATATGATGCCTGGGAATTACCAAAATCTGATAATCCATATGTAATTATGGTTGTTGGTGTGAATGGCGTAGGTAAAACAACGACTATTGGTAAGCTGGCTCATCAATTTAAACAATCAGGACGTAAGGTGATGTTAGGTGCAGCGGATACTTTTCGTGCGGCTGCCGTAGATCAATTACATATTTGGGCCGATCGAGTTCAGGTCCCTATCGTCGATCAGGGGATGGGAGCAGATCCTGCTTCGGTGGCATTCGAAACACTTACAAAAGCTAAAAATGATGGCGTTGATGTGGTGATTATCGATACAGCCGGACGTTTGCACAATAAAATTAACTTGATGAATGAGTTGAGTAAGATTAAACGTGTGATGGATCGTGTCATTCCTGGTGCTCCGCATGAGATTCTTTTGGTATTGGATGGTTCTACTGGTCAGAATGCATTTGAACAAGCCAAGCAGTTTACTTTGGCAACTGATGTGAACGCTTTAGCCATCACCAAACTTGATGGTACAGCTAAAGGTGGTGTTGTGATTGGTGTTTCCGATCAATTTAAGATTCCGGTGAAGTATATTGGAATAGGTGAGGCGATGACTGACCTTCAGGTTTTCAACCGTGATGAATTTGTAGATTCGCTTTTCAGTTAGACTGAATAGAATATATAAGGAAAGACTCTTACTACAAGTAAGGGTCTTTTTTGTTAAAAGCGGATGAGTACTCAATAAAAAAAGGAATAATTGAATTGAAGCTATTCGTCTGAATTTCTTTTCACTTCCTCAAAGATCCATGTTCGAAATACATGCAAAGAGTGGGAAAGCCCTTTTTTTTGTCTTATTTTTGTGCGCTAAAATAGAATGGAGTAAGCAATAATTACGCTGATCTTTTTATTTATAATCCGATATCAACACTCTCATATCAAATAATCATGAGCCAAAATAAAATCAATATCGTTAGTTTAGGTTGTTCTAAAAATCTGGTAGATACCGAACTTTTGATGAAGCAGTTGGATGCGAACCAATTTGTGGTAAGCTGTGACGAAGACAATAGCGATGCCCGTACTATTATTATTAATACCTGTGGATTTATCGGCGATGCTAAAGAAGAATCTATCGATATGATTTTGCAATATGCCGATGCCAAGAAAGAGGGACTTATCGATACCCTTTTTGTTATGGGCTGCTTGTCTGAGCGCTATCGCGACGATTTGGCTGTTGAAATACCTGAGGTTGATAAGTTTTTTGGCAAGTTCGAATGGAAATCGATTGTTAAGGAACTTAACAAAGACTATAAGCCTGATTTCTCGAACATGAGAATGATTACCACGCCCAAGCATTTTGCTTATTTGAAGATATCAGAGGGCTGTAATCGTGGCTGTTCGTATTGTGCGATTCCAATTATTACCGGGAAGCACATTTCCCGTCCGGTTGAAGAAATTGTTGAAGAAGCAACTAACCTGGCTGCTGGCGGTGTGAAAGAGTTTTTGGTTATTGCTCAGGATCTATCGTATTACGGGCACGATTTATATGGCAAATCGATGTTGGCTGTGCTGATTGAGAAGCTGTCAGAAGTAGAAGGTTTGGAGTGGATTAAGTTGCACTACGCTTATCCAACACAATTCCCCTATGATATTCTTAAGGTGATGCGCGAAAATCCAAAGGTGTGTCGTTATTTGGATATTGCACTTCAGCATTCAAGTGATAATATGCTGTCTTTAATGCGTCGGGGAATCAATCGTGAGCAAACGGTTGAATTAATCAATCGGATTAGAGAAGAAGTTCCAGGAATCACTTTGCGTACAACCATGTTGGTTGGGCATCCTGGCGAAACGGAGGCTGATATGGAAGATTTGAAAGCATTTGTTCAGGAAATGAAGTTTGAGCGTTTGGGTGTTTTCCCTTATTCAGACGAGGATGATACCTATGCTGCTATTCATTACACTGATGATATACCTCAAGAGGTTAAAGAGGCACGTAAGGATGAAATTATGGAGCTTCAGCAGGAAATTTCGCGCCAAGCGAATCAGGCTAGAATTGGTGAAAACATGAAAGTGATTATCGACCGCAAGGATGATGATTTTTATTATGGACGTACTGAGTTTGATTCTTACGAAGTTGATCCAGAGGTGCTCATTTCAAGTGAGAACTTTGACCTTAAAATAGGTGAGATGTGTGAAGTTGAAATAACCGATGCCGAAGATTACGATTTGTTCGCTGTTGTTATCTAATTCGCTACTAATTGTACTGATTATTGCCTGACCATAGTTTGTCGGGAAAAATATATAAAGCTTTTGCCTATTTTCTATAATGGAAACAGGTGAAAGCTTTTTCTTTTTCATCCAGTGGATGCTAATTATCAGATAAAACTTCAATTTTATTCATTCGATGTTCTTCAGGGGAATAGAGAACTTGTGAAAGGGAAGCCTGAAATAGAGCGGGGGAATTGTAAAAACCTCTGAGGGAAGGCTGAAAATGATAAAGGGAATGTGGAAAACCTTCAGGGGAATGGCGAAAACGACAAAGGGAATACTGAAAACCATCAGGGGAATGCTGGAAACTTAAAAGGGAATGGCGAAAATGGCTTTTTTTCTTGATCTTATATGGTGAAATTTGGTTGAAAATAATCTGATGTAATAGAAGTAGGGTTTTATAACAGTAAGATAAACTCCCAATCTATGCCAGATACAGGAGTTTGTTTTAATGATGAATATCTGCTTAAACCTTACGGATTATTTTTAAAAAGAGTAATCGATTGCTTTTTTATCGATCGCCATTTCTCTAATAATATGGGCTGCTTTTACGTGTTCGGGATGATTCATGTATGCGGGTAGAGCCTCAATATTCTCCAATACCACATTCACAACAAAATCGTAGGATGACTCGCCTTGTAACTCATCAAATCCAATTTGCAGGAATTTAATTTCAGGCACTCGCTTATCGAGTCCATCAAAAACCTCTCTGATTCGTTTGTAATAATTCTCTTTGACCTCTTCGGACTCAAAGCTTTTAAACTTAAAAAGGGCTATATGTTTAATCATGTTTAAATTATAAAATGAATAGGATAGCCTAAAGTTAGGGGATTTGACTGAATGACGGTTCTTTTTTTGTTTTTTAATGCATTCGAAACTAGTTGGACTGAGATTGATCTCGCATTTTCTGGTTAACCTGAATCAGATATTTCCTATATTTGTTACTCTTTGGGAAATGTGGACTTTTCACTTCTCTCAAAACTTATTTATAAAAAGAAAATTAGAATGAAGACAAAAAATATAAACCCTTTATTGAGACCTTTTGATACGGTTCACCATACGGCTCCTTTTAGTCAAATTGAAATGGCGCACTATATGCCTGCTTTTGTTGAGGGGATTAAGCTTGCAAAAGAAGATGTTGATCAGATTGCGAATAATCCTGAGGCTGCCAGTTTTGAAAACACCATTGAGGCTATGGAATTTATTGGCGAATTACTGGATCAGGTCTCTTCTGTATTTTTCAATCTGAACCATGCGGATACGTGTGACGAAATGCAAGCATTAGCACGTGAAGTATCGCCTCTCTTAAGCGAATTCTCCAATGATATTGTTATGAATGAGGCTTTGTTCGCAAGAGTTAAGGCGGTTCATGATAATAAGGAATCATTGAATTTGAATGCGGAACAAAGCATGCTTTTGGATAAGCGATACAAATCATTTGTACGTTCCGGTGCGAATCTTGAAGACGACAAAAAGGCGCGTATTCGGGAAATTTCAAAAGAGCTCTCTCAACTCACTCTTCAGTTTGGGGAGAATGTATTGGCAGCAACCAATAATTTTGAACTGAACATTACGGATGAAAAAGATTTGGCGGGCTTGCCGGATGGTATTTTGGAAGCTGCAGCAGCTACCGCAAAAGCAAAAGATAAGGAAGGTTGGGTATTTACATTGCAATTCCCATCCTATGTGCCTTTTATGCAGTATGCCGACAATCGCGAATTGCGTGAGAAGATGTTCAAGGTTTATTCGTCGCGTTGTTTTAACGATGCGTTCGATAACCAGGAAATCATCAGAAAAATCGTGGCTTTGCGTTTAGAGAAAGTGAAACTATTCGACTATCCAAACTATGCTCAATTTGTTTTGGAGGAGCGCATGGCTGAGACTCCCGGCAAAGTGGTGAATTTCTTAAATGAATTGCTTGAAGCATCTATGCCAAAGGCGAAAGAGGAATTTGAGGAATTGCAAGCCTATGCTAAAAAAATTGGAGCTGATTTTGAGCTGCAACGTTGGGATTGGGCTTATTATGCTGAGAAATTGAAGACCGAAAAGTTTCAGGTGAATGATGAATTGACCCGTCCTTATTTTGAATTGGAGCGAGTGAAGCAAGGAATCTTCGATTTGGCTACCGCTTTGTATGGGTTGAGTTTTAAACTAAACACTGAAATTGATAAGTATCACGGTGAAGTCGATGTTTATGAGGTGTTTGATAAAAAGGGAGATTTCCTTTCTGTATTTTATGCCGACTTTCATCCTCGTGATTCAAAACAAGGGGGTGCCTGGATGACTTCCTATCGTGAACAGTTTATGCAAAATGGGAAGGATAATCGTCCTCATATTTCTATTGTGTGTAATTTTACACGTCCAACTGCAACCAAACCCTCTTTACTAAGCTTTTCAGAGGTGACAACTTTTTTACACGAGTTTGGTCATGCTTTGCATGGTATGCTTTCTCGTTGTATTTATCCTAGCTTGTCGGGAACTGGTGTGTATCGCGATTTTGTAGAACTGCCATCTCAGTTTATGGAGAATTACGCCTACGAAAAAGAGTGGTTGGATAAGGTTGCAGAACATTACGAAACAGGTGAAAAAATTCCTGCAGATTTGGTGCAGAAAATTATCGATAGTGGTAATTTCCATTCAGGATATGCTTTTGTTCGTCAGATCAGCTTTGGCTTGAATGATATGGCTTGGCATTCTATTGAAAAGCCAATTGAGGATTCTGTATCAGAATTTGAAACTGAGGCTATGCAGGCTACAGAGCTTTTCCCAAGACTTGAAACGTCTTGTATGAGCCCTGCGTTTTCGCATATTTTTGCAGGTGGATATGCTGCAGGGTACTATGGTTACAAGTGGGCCGAGGTACTCGATGCTGATGCCTTTGCTGCTTTTAAAGAAAAGGGCATATTCAATTCAGAAATGGCTGATGCTTTTAGAGTTGAATTACTTGAAAAAGGAGGAAGCGAACATCCGATGAAACTTTATAAGCGATTCAGAGGACAGGAACCTTCTATTGAGCCTTTGTTGAAACGCAGTGGTTTAAAATAAAGATTGTTCGATATACAAAAGGGCTTCAGTTATGAACTGAGGCCTTTTTTTTGTCCTAATCTATGACATAAATTAAGAGATATTTGATTTGTGTATGCCATTGATGCCGTAATGCATTTAATTTATGACGAATTTATGATTTGTAAAATGAATTGAATCTCATAAAAAACAGGATGTAAAGAGGTCTTTTCATGTTGAAATAAACAATCGTTATTTACAATAGCCATCTCTTAATAAAATACTGTTTTTCGACATGTTATTTTCTTTGTGTAAGTGCTTGTTATTATGCGGAAGCCGATTATTTTTGTCGCCGATTTTAAACATCTCTAAACATTGCAGATACTGGAATGTTTAGTTACTAAAAACAACACTAAGAATGGCTTTTATTACTAAAGAAAAATTTTTGTCAAACGAATGGCTTTCTGCCTACGCTTACCTTATTGTAGGTAGTATCATTTTTGCTGTTTCTGACATTTTGTTTGTAGTTCCCTACAAACTGGCACCTGGAGGTGTTTATGGTATTGCTACGGTTTTAAACACTTTGTTTAGCTGGAAAATTAGTTATTGTACTTTTGCCATGGAGATTCCGTTGGTTATAATTGGTACAATTATTTTGGGTCCACGATTCGGAATTAAGACAATTGTAAGTATCGCTACGATTCTGATTACAGTGTGGTTCATGGAAACTTACGTTTCAGTTGGTTATCCTAAGGTCATTCTTGATCCAATGTTGAACAGTATTGTAGCTGGTGTATTTTATGGTATCTCAATTGGTTTGATCTTTAAGTCGCGTGCGACTTCAGGGGGGTCTGATATTGTCGCCATGATTTTAGCTAAGTTTACTAAAATGTCATTGGGGAAACTGGTTATGATTGTTGATGGTATTATTGTTTTGTTTACACTTGTTCAGCCAACAGAAACAGGTGCAATTGGATGGGAATTTGCCATTTATTCACTAATTATTATTTATATCGAAGGTAAAATTATCGATATGGTTGTAAGTGGAGCTAGTTACCACAAAACTGTGATGATTGTTTCTGATCACTTTGAATCAATAGCTGACAAAATTAAGAATGATCTTAAGCGTGGTGCTACGATTTTTCAAGGAACAGGAGCTTACTCAGGTGAGGAAAGAAAAATGGTTTATTCTGTAATGAGCCGTCGTGAGCTTGAGATTCTGAAACTACACATCAAGGAAGTAGATCCAGAAGCGTTTGTTAATGTGACTGAGGCTAATGAAATTATTGGAAAAGGATTCCAATCGTTGAATGATGAAGATGCGGGACATTAGACTCGTTATAATATTTCAGAAAATGGCGACCAATAAGGTCGCCATTTTTGTTATCCAATAGAATCAGTTTAAGCATTTCGGTTATTCAGGTAAACCATAAGTTTCAATTACATAATCAAGATCTTTATCACCTCTACCACTTAGATTAACCAATATAGATTGTTTTGGATTGGACTTAGCTAACTTTATAGCATAAGCTATGGCATGTGCCGACTCAAGAGCTGGAATAATACCTTCCAATCGACTTAATTCAAAAAAGGCGTCAATACATTCCTGATCATTGATATGATGATATTCTGCTCGTTCTAAATCTTTAAGCATAGAGTGCTCGGGTCCAACACCAGGGTAGTCCAAACCACTGGCAACAGAATAGACAGGAGCCGGTTCACCAGCCTCATCTTGCAACATATAGCATTTGAAACCATGAATAACACCTGGTTTGCCAAGAGTCAGTGTTGCAGCATGTTTTCCTTCTTTATCTATGCCATGTCCTGCAGGTTCTACGCCATGAAGTTTAACGTTTTTATCATCAATAAAAGCAGAGAATATGCCCATAGCATTACTGCCACCACCTACACAAGCAACAATATTGTCGGGTAATTCACCTGTCATTTCTTCAAATTGATCGCGGGCTTCAATTCCCACAACACGTTGGAATTCGCGAACCATCATGGGGAAGGGGTGTGGACCAACGACAGAGCCAATACAGTAGATGGTATTGACTGGATCTTGAAGGTAGGCCTGAAATGCAGAATCAACAGCTTCCTTCAGCGTTTTTAATCCATGACTTACAGGGACGACGGTCGCACCAAGTATTTTCATGCGCATGACATTGGGATGTTCTTTTGCAATATCAACTTCTCCCATATGAATTTCACACTCCAATCCAAAGTAAGCAGCAGCTGTGGCTAAGGCAACCCCGTGTTGGCCTGCACCCGTTTCTGCAATAAGCTTCTTTTTCCCCATATATTTTGCCAATAAAGCTTCACCCATGCAGTGGTTTAATTTATGGGCACCGGAATGGTTTAGGTCTTCACGCTTTAAGTAGATGCGTCCGCCGTATTTTTCTGATAAACGGTTACAATAATACACTGGTGTTGGACGCCCCTGAAAGTGCTTTCGGATGCTTCTGAGTTCCGAAATAAATTCATGCGATTTACTAATTGAGTAATAGGCTTCGTTTATGCGTTTCATTTCCTCTTCGAGGGCTGGAGGAATAAAGCTGCCGCCAAATTCACCGAAATAACCTTTTTCGTTAGGGTAATTTTTAAAATAGTTTTGAAATGTCATGGTATTTTGATTTAATAATTAGAATTCTACAATTGGGTGTAAAAAAAAAGACCTGCGAGAAGCAGGCCTTTTTAGTATATGAATTATGTGTATATGGCTAACCCTTCTCGATATGATTTATTGAGAAGTTCCACCAAAAATTATTTTGTGTCATATTTGTTTTCATGCAACAATGTTATCGCATTTTTTATTTATAAACAAGTGTTGTCCGAAAAAAAGTCTGAATGAGATTGAATTCCAGCGCTAGTATTCGTATCTTAAAGAGTTGATTTTTCAGAGTTTAAGATTTAATTCTAAGAAAGAAAAGAATTTGTTTGCTTAAGTTTGAATTTGGAGAGGAAAATATAAAGATGATAAGAAAATATAAGGACAGTGATATTGATGCAATATTGGAGGTTTGGTATCAGGCTTCACGAATGGCTCATCCATTTCTAGATGCTGATTTTATGGGAATGGAGAAGCGGAAGATTCGGGATGTTTATATTCCCAATACCACAACCTGGGTTTACGAAAAAGATGATGTCATTTTGGGATTCATTTCCATGATGGGAAATGAAGTGGGGGCTATTTTTGTCAGACCCGATATGCATGGAAAGGGGATAGGTCGTAAACTGATGGATTATGTCGCAACTTTTTTCGATGTGATGGAAGTTGAGGTCTTTGAAAGGAATAGAGTCGGAAGGGCTTTCTACGATAAATATGGATTTAAACTTGTTGAGACGTATATACATAAAGAAACAAGTAACAAATTGCTTCGTTTGAAATATCGAAAATAGGGCTTAGAATGTATGGTCAGTTTGTCTCATATCTTTATAAGAATTTTTATTTAAATCGACTGATTAAGTCTGGTTATGCTATCGGGTAATGATTATCTTTGGTAACAAAATAAAATTTTAATCAGAGAATAAGATGATATTGAAGAACAGCATTTTTTTGTTTTTAGCATTACTATTGATAAGTTGTAGTAAGAGTGACGGTCCAATTGAATATGGGATTGAAACTGAAGCAACTTATACGGTTACATTTAAGATGAATTGGAATAGCACCGATTTTCCAAAGGATTATCCTTCCAATGCTCACTTCTCTCCTTTAATTGGTTGGTCTCACCCATCAACAAGTGGTTTTTTTAAAGTAGAGTCAGCAGCTTCAGAAGGAATTGAAGCGATGGCTGAAACGGGCGCAACTGATCTTTTACAAACTGAATTGGAAACCAAAATCGCGAATAACGAAGGTTTGGCCTTTGTTGTGGGAGAGGGATTAGCAAGTGGTACCGGTGAAATAAAAGTTGAAATAGCTGTTAATGCAGAAAACCCATCTATAAGTTTGGTGTCGATGCTTGCACCGAGTCCGGACTGGTATGTGGCTGCGCTTAATGTGAATTTGTATGATGGAAGCCACTTTGCAGCCACTAAAACGATAACAGCCAAGGTTTACGATGCAGGAACCGATAGCGGAATTACATTTGCATCGGATGATCTTAATACAGATCCTCAGGGAACAATCTTGTTATTTGTGGCTGATCCTTTGGGAGATGGGACTGATTTGTTAGCTGATATTGCAACGGTGACTTTTACTAAGAACTAGTTTTAGTTTATTCGTAATTCTTTGGGTGAGTAAAAAAGCTTTAAAGTATCTGGTAACAACCAATCATTTTTAGATAAATATGTTTTAATAGAATATAAAAATTGATGTAATGAGCTACTATTTTAATAAGGTTTTGAAAACAAAGAATTTTGATGAAGCTGTTGAGCAGGTAACTGATGAATTGAAAAAAGAAGGTTTTGGTGTTTTAACTCAGATTGATGTTAAAGCAACGCTTAAAAAGAAAATTGACGCTGATTTTAAGAAATATGTGATTTTGGGCGCATGTAATCCGCACTATGCTCACAAAGCTCTTCAGAGGGAAGATAAGATCGGTGTATTTCTGCCTTGTAATGTTATTGTCGAGGAACATGAAAGTGGAGATGTTGAAGTCTCAGCTGTTGATCCTATTGCATCAATGGCAAAAGTAGAGAATGATAGTTTAGGTGAAATTGCTGTTGAAATCCAACATAAACTAAAGCTTGTTATTGAAAATTTAAAGTAGTTAAGTCTTTTAAACAAACAACGCCCAATCATACGATTGGGCGTTGTTTGTTTACTAGCTTCCCATCAATGAGAAGATGGCAAGGGCATATAGATAGAATCTTAGAAATCGAAATAGTCCGAACATGAGATATTTTTTGAAGTCATAATTAATGATGCCTGAGGCTATACTAACCATAGAAAAAGGTATTGGAAGTAGCGCTCCTACAATAATTAGAAAACCACCCCATTTTCGAATATTACTAATGTGTTTTGCCATTTTGGATTTCATGGCAGCTTGAACTTTGGGAATGGTAAGTATACTTTTCCCGATAAAATAAGAAACACAACCTCCTAAATAGGATAATAGGGCTAATAATGACAGGTACATAAATGGATTATCCAGGGTCTTAACCCATGCAATAAATAGTTCAGGAGGAATTAAACCTAGAAATGATTCAGAGGCAAAAAACAGAGAAAACAGACTGACTGAGGAATAGTTTTCTGTTATAAATTCAAAAAAATACTTGAAATCGATGACAAATTTGTCGAGTATAAAAAGCCCGCTTATAACCAGGATAAATGGCAGAATTGCTTTCCTGATATTTTCCCAAATAAAAGAATAGAATCCTGTATAGGCATAATATTGATGAATGAGTTGAAGTTTATTTTTTCGATTCTTATGTGTGGATTGTGATCTCATTATTTTCTCTTTTGTAAAAATTGATGTTGTGAAATGTAAGTCCAGAGAAAGAAGGACTTACTGGTGTTCTTACACATTAAAGCACAGAGCTCTATATATGGGATGATGCCCATAGTCGCTTATAGGAGATTAATCAGAACCTGGATTTAATTGATAAAGCCAATCGTCCAATAATCTTAAATCATAGTTCAGTATTACTTTATTTTAGGAGGAGGTAAAATGATAATATTAGGCCGGCTGAAGATTAGCACTTGGCTACAAAAAGTGGCTGGAACTTTTGATGTGAAATACTTAATGGGTTTTAAGTAGGGTGAAGTTCCCCATGAATCACATTCCTCAGTTTCATCATCAAAGGAAGTTTGATCTGTATCAGAAATAGGGGTGCTCAAATGCTCTTTTTGTTGAAATTCCATTACCATATTAAGTACGGTAGGTCCTCCAACAAGAAGTAAAACAATTAGTATAAGACGAATGCTAAATTTCTTCATATTCTTTTCTGATCACGTAAATGTAAATAAAAAAAGGACCCGAGAAATACTGTGTGAGAGTCGGATCAGGTTTCACATAGGTGAATAATATTATAGGCTCCTCTTAAGTGTTGATATATAGTTGATTATGATGTGAAAGGGTAGTTGTTAAATTATTTTAATAGCCTAAAATGTAGGGTTTTCCCCCATCTGATTTAGGACTTGTCCTGTTTTCTCGAGATGCTTGAGCGCATACATTTGTCACATAAAAATTGTGATATGCAAACAGAGAAAGTTGACCGATCTATAAAGAAGAAATCGAACATTTTGATTTTAGCTGACTATTCAGAAGGGAATAGGGCAGCTATTCATTTTGCAATGCGATATCTCTACCGCCCGGGGTCGTTGATTTATTTTATTCAAACATGGGAAAAACCCAATTTTGGTTCTTCTATGGTTCGCGATTTGTCCCCCATGCTTGAAAGTATAGCTAAGAGTGAACTGGAAGGTTTGAAAATGCACTTGCAAGAACGATACTCTATGCCTGATGATCAAATTTGCCTGATAACCTATGAGGGAAATTTGTCCGCTTTTTTCAAAACGGAACAGTATCAATCTATGGAATGGCAAGTTGTATTAGGATCTCGTAATTATGAAAGTCTATTTACAAGCAAGGATAGAATGACAGAACTGGTAGATCAGGTGTCACAGGATTTGTTTGTATTATCCGGATTTGAGAATGATTATGCTATATCCGAAATTTTTATTCTTGCAGATACACCTACAATGGCTTCTCCCAATTTATCACTGCTAAAAAAAATAGCTATTAGTGAGAATCCCAATGTTAATGTTTGTTTGTCTCGGTTATATGGATCACCGGAAGATAAAGAACTGAGGCAGCAGGCAATAATTGATAGTTGTAAAGGAGCCAGATTGACCTTTTCGCAGGTTGATCATAGTGTTAGTCAGAAAGAATTGAAGGCGTTTTCGAGGGGTGGAAAAAGTAAGTTAATTATTCTGGAAAGGAACCCCAAAAGGAGATTACAAAGTGGACTTAATGCCTGTTTGGATTCTTGGTTATTGAAAAGTAAAGGTATTCGTATTTGAAATTATTAGTGAGATTGCTATGAAAGATATTAAACTGGAACGTATTCTGGTACCTGTAAGTTTGAGTGGAGATGGCGAAGATGCTTTGAAGCAAGCTGTCTTTTTCAAGAAAAAAATGGGATCTAAAGTGACATTGATTCATGTAACACCAGCAGCTTCAAATTTAAAGAGCCTGGTTCAAACTGAACTCAATAAACGTCTACAGGCAAGGGCTATGGTAAGGTTGATCCGATTTGCTAAAATTCAATTTAGGGGTAGGATTCCTGACTATGTGAATTTGAGAGTTGAAATTGGTCAGCACGTTTCAAAAATAATTGAAATTGCCAATAAAGAGAGTTACGATCTGGTCATTATTCGAAAAAACGAACGAATAGAGGGGCTTGTTGGAAAACTTAAAAAACATAGTGCGGATAAAATTGTTCAGGAAATTAATTGTCCTGTTTTGTCGGTAAAAGACCGATGGACATACAGAGGTGTTCGAAATATTTTGGTTCCAATTGATGTCAGACGTCAATCGAGAGATTTATTGAATTGGTCCGTTTATTTAGGAAAGAAATTAAATGCAAAAATCACCTTAATTTCAGTATTAAGTGTGAAGATTGAACTTGAAAAGAGTTTAGCTTATAAAAAGGCCAAATTGCTTGAACGTTCAATTCGTGCAGAAGGCATCATTTGTGAAGCCAGAATATTTGAAAATGAGGGCGAGGACAAAATAGAGAGCCTTTTGCAATATGCCAAGCATGAAAAGGCAGACTTGGTATTGGCGCAAGGTGCACAGGAAGTTTTGTTTGGTGATTCAGAGTCAGAGAATTTTACGTCCAGATTGTTGCATGATTCAATAAAGCCGGTTTTAAGGTTAGAGTCCCTTAGGTCTAGCTACCTAAAAGGCTTATTAGGTGCTCAGATACCTCTTAAGTTGAAGTCAGAACGACCTGTGTCAGATTTGATTGAGCTTGAATCATAAGGGATTGAAACTATCATAAAGGTCAATTAACCGAAGTAATGGTATGCGATAGTTTGGGGTAAATCGCTGTTATTGATCATGGGGGAGACTTCCTTTATTTGTAAAAGGAAGCTTTCCCTATTTTGGTTTTAAAAAATCTTTTTAAAATAGGATTAGAGCTGATTAATAATTGTAATTTTGTTTAGAGTCGTGTAAAATACAATCCTAAGAATTTTAATAAATGCTTTCAAAAAAGAACTTTCGTATAAAACAAAAGGTTATTTCCATTTTGCTATTATTTAGCATTTTTGCCTTTGCCGGGATTATATACACCTTTCGAATTAGTTCAATAATAGATGCCAGGCATATCAAGTTGGTTGAGTATTCTGAGAATGTAGAGGTTGAAGTTTTTAATGGTAGGATTCAGATGGATAACGTTCTGATTCAGAAAGATAGCTTGGCTTATGTTGGAATTAGAAAGAGTTTTGATCAGGCTATTTTATATGTTAATCGATTGGCCGATATTGCTAATAAAACGAAAAGGGATGTACCCGACAGTAATCAGATTTTTGAACAAAAGTTGTCCGAAACGAAAGAGTCGATAGAGCATTTGGATCAACTAATTATGTCGGGACATTATCTTAAGCAGCAAAGTTTGGATAGTACCATGTTGAGGGCTTATCTTAATTTTAATCGCATATTTACTGAGTATGAAAAAACCCTTCAGAATTATATCAATGAGAGCAATTCAAGGCTTAAAAAAAAGATATTCCTTCTGCTGGGAGCTATCTTTATTATTCTATTGGTGAGTTTGTTGCTTATAGCCAGATTAATGGATTCCCTGGTGAAAGCGGATAGACAAATTCTCAGCAATACCATGGATGTGGAACAAAGAGAACGACGACGAATTGCCATGGATTTACACGATGGTTTAGGTGCAATTCTTTCGAGTGTGGGCATGTATAGTAAAATTCTCCAGAAAGAACTCGATGATAATAAGCAAGCCGGTGAAAAGCTGAAACATATCACAAATTTGTCTAATCAAGCCTTACAGGCAGTTGGTGAGATTATTAATAATTTGAATCCTTCTATCCTGAATCGGTATAATATTGTTGAATCATTGGAGAGGTTATGTTCCAAAATGAACAGTATTGGGGAAATGAAAGTTGAATTTGATAGCCGTGAATTTTCTGGTGAAATGACCAAGAGTAAGGAGGTGATGCTTTATCGCATTTCAGGCGAATTATTAAATAATAGTTTGAAACATGCCAATGCTGATCATGCCAGAATTCAGCTTTCTCGAATTCGGGGTCATGTGATTCTTTCGTATCATGACAATGGTATTGGTTTTGAAATAAGTAAATTAGCCATGCATGGTAATGATAAAATGGGACTATCGAATATTATTGAACGGGTTGAGTCTATAGGAGGGCATTGTGTTCTGGAGAGCTCGCCGGGGAATGGTTTTACGATAAGAATCGAATTTAATTAGGGGAATTTTAAAGAGCAATAAGATGGAAAAGATAAAGATAGTTTTGGTAGACGATCATAAGATTTTTAGAGATGGGTTTCGTCTTTTGTTGCAGAGTTTCCCTTATGTAGAGATTATTGGGGAGGCATCAAATGGACAGGAATTTCTCGATTTACTAAAAACACAGGTCCCCGAAATTGTCTTTATGGATATTAATATGCCTCAGGTTGATGGGGTTGAGGCCAGTAGACGAGCCGTTGAGCAATTCCCTGATATCAAGATTATTGCTCTTACGACCTTTCTCGATGAGGATTATCTTGAACAAATGCTTATGGCAGGGGTAGAGGCTTATATGCTTAAGAATTCGGAATTGGATGAATTTGAAAAAGCGATTATGAAAGTTCATTCAGGTGGGAATTATTTCTCGGATGAAATTGTTAGCCTGTTATCGGATAAACTGAATCGTTTTAGAAAACGTAAGAAGGAACAAGCTGTTTTACCCGTATTCACCGAGAGAGAAAAGGAGATAATTGATTTGATTTGTAAAGGCTATGGTAATAAGGAAATTGCTGAGAAAACATTTTTAAGTACCAAAACCGTTGAAAAGCATAAGAGTAGTCTTTTTCAAAAAACCAATACGTTCAATACGGTTAATTTGGTCATTTATGCCTTCAAGAATCAGATTGTAAATCTGTAATGAGGAATTCATTATATTTTTATAGTGAGGAAGCAATTTTTAAGCAGGCTTGCTTTGAAAAGGCCTTTCGAAGTAGGGGTTTCCCCCTTTCGAAAGTTCGTTTAGCCTAGTAATTTTGCCGTGTACAGAGTGAGCATCCTTTTTATTTATCTCACGAAACAATTTGAAATTTCATCAAGTTACACTGTATAGAAAACTGATTTTGACTAAAAAAGAATAATAATGATACAATTTTTAAAAAAGAAGTTACCTCTCGATCGAATAAAAGATCCACTCGTTGAATTTGTTAAACTTGAAGCATTTGGAGGGATTGTTTTAATGACTTTCACTCTTTTGGCCTTGGGTCTGGCAAACTCAATTTTTGGAGATGCTTTTATAGCCCATTGGGAGAAGTATTTTGGGGTACATTTTGGCGACTGGGAGCTGAGTAAAACATTAATTCATTGGATTAATGATGGCTTGATGGCTATTTTCTTCTTTGTTGTAGGACTGGAAATAAAAAGGGAAATGTTAACCGGAGGGTTATCTTCGTTAAAAAATGCAACCCTTCCCATTTTTGCAGCTGTAGGTGGTATGTTGATACCTGCACTCATTTATGTTTTCTTTAATAGAGAAGGTGTAGGCACTCATGGTTGGGGAATCCCCATGGCTACTGATATTGCTTTTGCCTTGGGTATTTTGATTCTACTGGGTGATAGAATTCCAGTTTCCTTGAAACTTCTCTTAACTTCAATTGCAATTGTTGACGATATAGGTGCTGTTATTGTGATTGCTTTGTTTTACACTTCTGAGATCGATTGGATGTATCTGATTTATGGAGGAGGGATATATGCGCTATTATGGGGGTTAAACATGTTGAAAATAAGAAGTATACCCGTTTATTTATTACTGGGGCTTTTGCTCTGGTACGTTTTATTAAAATCAGGTGTGCATGCTACTTTAGCGGGTATCCTTTTGGCATTAACGATTCCTGCTCGCGCCAATTGCAATGTAATTGAATTTGTCAAGTCAGGCACTTCGTTGCTAACACAGATGAGTAAAATTCCAGATAAGAGTACTGTTGCTGAGAAGGATAAGCATGTTCAGTCTTCGATTGAAACAATAGAGGACAATTGCAAGGAGGTTATTTCTCCGTTGCAGCGTTTGGAGCATGCACTGCATCCTTGGGTAGCTTATTTTATTGTGCCTTTATTTGCTTTCGCTAATGCAGGTATTTTTATCGATCATCAACTTTTAAATCAGGTTTTCGAACCCATATCTTTAGGAATTATATTGGGGCTTTTTCTAGGTAAACCTCTTGGTATATATCTTTTTGCCTTTGTGGGGGTTCGTTTGGGCTTTGCTCAGAAACCGATTGATGTCTGTTGGACACAAATCTTAGGAATTGGTTTCTTGGGTGGAATTGGTTTTACCATGTCATTTTTTGTGTCACAATTAGCCTTTAGCGATGCTGCTGTATTGAGTCTTGCTAAAGTAGCTGTTCTGATTGCTTCAGTGCTGTCAGGGGTAATCGGCTTTTTAATTCTAAAATACTTTTCTAACAATCAAACGAATTAATTTCAGATCAAGTTTAGTTTTTCAAGTTTAGTTTGTGGGCCGGGACGTCAGTTTCGGCCCTTGTTATATGAATAAATGTAAAAAGAGTAAAAAATAAAAGTGAACGTTCATTCATTTTTAAAATATTTCTCTATATTTGTATCGGTAAAGACAAAGAGATGTATTAAAAAATAAATAAAGATTAATGAAGAATCGTTTAAGTAAGATATGGGTGGCTGTGAGAATTCTATTTGCCATTTTCATGATAATGGGTGGGGTGCAGCATTTTCTAAAGCCAGACTTCTATTTGCCATTTGTTCCAGGATTTTTACCATTTCCAATGGCGATAATATACCTATCGGGTTTAGTTGAAATTTTGTTGGGAGCTTTACTTATTTTTTCAAGATATGCTAAGATTGCATCTTTGGGAATATTTATTCTGATGCTTGTGTTCTTGCCGATTCATCTTTGGGATGTGTTTGCTGATGCACCTGCAATAGGGAGTCATAAGGCCGCACTTATTCGTTTACCCGTACAATTCCTTTTTATGGCAATAGCCTGGAAAATTTATCAAGTCTCAACAAAGAAACAATTATAAAGCATGGCAACACGAGTAAAAAGTATGGATAAGCGAAATGCCTTATTAAAAGCCACTTTAAGCTTGGTGAATAATAATGGTTTTCATGATGCGCCCATGTCTAAAATAGCCAAGATGGCTAAGGTTTCACCCGCAACCATTTATATTTATTTCGAAAACAAGCAAGATTTGATCAATCAGCTATACATGGAGGTTAAAATGGCCTTTACACAATATGCTTTTAAAGGGTATCGTCCTGAGATGCCTGTGAAGAAAGCTTTCGATCATATTTGGCACAATATAGCAGACTACAAACTTAAAGAAGTTGAAGAAGCCTGGTTTCTATCCCAGTGTGATAACACCATCATGATTGATGAGACTAGTAGAGAGGAAGGTTTGAAACAATTGCAACCTCTTCTTGATTTATGGGAAAGAGGCCAGAAGGAGGGAATTATCAAAAAGATGTCACCCTATTTATTATATGCCTATACCATTTATCCTTTGGCTTTTTTAATGAATAATCAAAAACGGGGGTATTATCAGTTGGATGATAAGAGCCTGGAACAAGCTTTGCAGGCGGCCTGGGATAGTATTCGAATTTAATGGATTGAATAATGGGAAAAACAGCAATTATATTAGGCGCCACCGGGCTGACAGGAAAGCTGCTCTTGAATCGTTTACTGGCCGATGAAAGCTATGAAACGGTTAAAGTGTTTTCACGAAGAGCTATGGGATTAGAACATCCTAAATTGGATGAGTATGTAGGCGATCTTTTTAAACTTGAACATTTTCAGTCCAATTTTACGGGGGACGAACTGTTCTGTTGTATAGGAACCACAGCTAAGAAAACCAGTGATAAAGCCATCTATAAGCAGATTGATTATGGTATCCCTGTTGCAGCTGCAAAACTTTGTAAGCAGAATGGTATTGAAAATTTCACAGTTGTATCTGCCTTAGGGGCAAATGCCAAAAGTTCGGTTTTTTACAACAGAACCAAGGGGGAGATGGAAGAAGAGGTTTTGAAACAGAAGATACAGCACACTTATATACTAAGACCTTCCTTAATTATTGGGCATCGAAATGAGAAGCGATTGGGTGAAGCCATTGCTTCGTGTTTTATGAATTTGATTCAGGTGTTTTTGGTAGGTAGATATAGAAAATATAGAGCTATTGAAGCAGAAACAATTGCTTCTGCGATGCATCAGTTGAATCAAACGAAACCTGAAGATCAGATTTTTGAATCAGACCGGATATAGGAATTAGGAAAAAGTATATAGATAATGATGACGTAAAGTCAGAACTTTTTTTGCTATAATAAAGAATGAACATTCATTAATAAAATAAAAAACGAAGATATGAAAACCATAAAGTTGAATAAAAGACCAGTTGGTACACCTCAGTTATCCGATTTTAAATTAGAGACTGAAGAAAAACCTCAAATAAAAGCAGGCGAAATGCTTTTAAAGGCAACTTATATCTCAGTTGACCCTTATTTGCGAGGACGTATGAGCGATGCAAAATCATATATCGCTCCTTTCGAATTGAATAAGGCTATGAGTTCAGGTATGATTGCCGAAGTGCTTGAATCGAATTTAGATAATTTCAGCAAAGGCGATTTTGTTTCAGGTATGCTGGAATGGAAAGAATACCAAAGCTCCAATGGTGAGGGACTGATTAAGGTGGATGCTCATCAGGCGCCTCTATCAGCATATTTAGGCGTGTTGGGAATGACAGGTTTAACGGCTTATTTGGGTTTGACTGAAATTGGAAAGCCTAAAGCCGGAGAGACTGTTGTGGTTTCGGGTGCGGCTGGTGCAGTAGGCAGTATTGTAGGACAAATTGCAAAACTCTTAGGTTGTCGTGTTGTGGGTATCGCTGGTAGTGATGAGAAAGTGGAGCAGTTGAAGTCGGAATATGCATTCGATGAGGCGATTAATTACAACAGTACAACGAATATGAGTCAGGCTATTGCTGATGCTTGCCCCAATGGTGTGGATGTGTATTTCGACAATGTGGGAGGTGAAATTTCGGATGCTGTGATGCTTAATGTGAATCGTTTTGCCAGAATTATAGTGTGTGGTGCCATCTCACTTTATAATGAAACCTCGGTGCCTATGGGGCCTCGTGTACAGCCTATTCTGATCAAGAATTCTGTTTTGATGCAAGGTTTTATCGTTTCCAATTATATGGAAAAATTTGCTGAAGCAGTTCCTCAATTGGCCCAATGGCTAGGAGAAGGAAAATTAAAATTCACAGAAACGGTTGTAGAAGGTTTTGAGAATACACCTCAGGCATTTATCGACCTTTTTGAAGGTAAGAATAAAGGCAAAATGATTGTGAAAATCTAAGTAGATCATCTTATTGATGGTGAATTCTTATCAATTATTAAATATAAAAAAATGAATCATTTCGAATATAAAAACCCAACCAAAATCATTTTTGGTCAAGACAAGATTACTGAATTGGCAAAAGAGATTCCTGCAAAGGCAAAGGTTCTGATTCTTTATGGAGGAGGAAGCATTAAAAGCAATGGTATTTACGATCAGGTTAAAACTGCTTTGGCTGATTTTAATGTGATGGAATTTGGTGGAATTCCTCCAAATCCTGAGTACGCTGTTTTGATGGATGCATTGGATTTCATTAAATCGAATGAAATAAACTTTCTTTTAGCTGTTGGAGGGGGATCGGTTATCGATGGAACGAAATTTCTTGCGGCTGCAGCTTACCATGAAGGCGAAACACCCTGGGATATTTTAACGAGTAGAAAACCGGTAATGAAAGCCATGCCTTTTGCTTCTGTATTGACACTTCCGGCAACGGGTTCGGAAATGAATTCCGGAGCTGTAGTAACCCGAAATGAGACCAGGGAAAAGCTAGCTATGGGTGGCCCTGCATTATTCCCTCAGTTCTCAATTCTCGATCCTCAGGTTATTCAATCCATTCCTGAGAGACAAATTGCCAATGGTTTGGCAGATGCTTTTACGCACGTTTTGGAGCAATATCTGACCTATCCAACTGATGTTTTATTGCAAGATCGATTTGCTGAGAGCATCCTGCAAACTCTGATTGAAGTGGCACCAAAGATACTGAAGGATCCGAGTGATTATAAGGCTGCATCCAATTTTATGTGGAGCTGTACTATGGCCTTAAATGGTCTGATTTCACAGGGCGTGCCTTCCGACTGGGCAGTGCATGCAATGGGCCATGAATTAACCGCTCTTTTTGGAATCGATCATGCCCGCACCTTAGCCATTATTGCCCCTAGTCATTACAAGTACAATATGGGAAGTAAAAAAGAGAAGCTGGCTCAATACGCCGAGCGAGTTTTTAACATCAGCGATGGCAGCATCGATGAGAAAGCACTTGCAGGTATCGATGCTACAGAATCGTTCTTCCATTCTTTGGGAATTCAAACAAAACTCTCAGAGTATACACAAGATTATAAAGGAACATCAGAATTAATTTCCGAACGCTTTACCGAACGTGGCTGGATGGGAATTGGTGAGCGAGGCAGTTTAAGTCCAGGTGATGTGGCGAAAATTGTCGAGATGGCTTATTAAGAGTTGGTGTTGACAGTAATAATTAATTATAAAATTTAATTCAGATGTTATTAAAAACAGGAATCATGAATATTCTATTTGTATTAACCTCTCATTCGCAAATGGGAGATACAGGACATAAAACAGGTTTTTGGGTTGAAGAATTTGCCAATCCATATTACGCGCTTCTTGATGCAGGAGCGAACATTACAATTGCGACCCCAAAAGGAGGGGCTGCCCCAATCGATCCAACTTCGGATTTGCCACAGAACAGCACGGAAGATACCCAACGATTTAAGAATGACGCAGCAACTCAGAAAAAGATCAATGAAACTCTGGCTTTAGCCGATATTAATTTTGAGGATTACGATGCGGTATTTTACCCCGGAGGTCATGGACCGCTTTGGGATTTGGCAGAGGATCCTATTTCAGCAAAGCTGATTCAGGATTTTGATGCGGCTAATAAACCCATTGCCTTTGTGTGTCATGCACCGGCTGCATTGCGCCACGTTAAGAATGCTGAAGGCGACTATCTAGTGAAGGGAAAGAAGGTCACAGGCTTTAGCAACGAGGAAGAAGAAGCGGTTCAGCTAAGCGCGATTGTTCCATTCCTGGTTGAGGATATGCTAAAAGCGAATGGTGGTATTTATTCAAGAGGCAAAGTATGGGAAGCTTATGCCCTTGAAGACGGCAACCTGATTACAGGCCAAAATCCAGCCTCATCGGCTCTTGTTGCTGAAATATTATTGAAGAAATTGCAAAAGAAATAAGTCGATTTGACTTTTTTATAAAAGGCCACAGTTTGAGTTTATCTTAAGCTGTGGCTTTATCTATAACTGGCCATGGCTTTTAGTCAGCACTTGCTGTAACAAGTGAGAATTTAAATGTAGTCCCTTTTCCTTTTTCACTTTCAACCCAAATCTGGCCATCGTTTTTTTCAATGAATTCCTGACATAGGATCAGTCCTAATCCAGTACCTGTTTCTTTATGGGTTCCAAGGCTTGATTTGCTTTTGTCCAGTTTGAAAAGATTATTCATTTGTTCTTGAGTCATGCCCACACCGTTATCGTGGATAGAGATAATGATATTTTCATCCTTTTCTTCACTGGATATCTTTACCAAGCCACCTTCATTGGTAAACTTTAGGGCATTGTTAATCAGGTTTACAATAAGGGTTTTAATCATAAACCGATCAATGATGACCTTCGATTTTACATCTACTGTATTGACAATTGAAATGTTTTTGAGTTTTGCTGTAGCTTCGTGTGGTTCGATACTTTCTTTGATTAATAAAGAAATGTCTTCTTCTTGTTTCTGAATTTGAAGACTGCCTTGCTGTATCCTGGCCCAGGTTAATAGGTTGTCTAGCAGATTGAATGCACTCTCTGAAGCTGTATTTAAATCCTGAATGAAATTCTTTCGATCTTCGTCGCTAAGGTGATCATAGGATGAAGATAATAAGTTGCTAAGACCAATCAGGGCATTAAAAGGTGACCTTAAGTCGTGTGCGATGATTGAAAAGAATTTGTCCTTGGTTTTATTCAGAATCTCCAATTCCAATTTCTGAGCTTCGATAATCTGATGAGACTTCTTTTTTAGTCTACCCCTGTTGAGTAAGATGAAAATTAGACTGATAACAATGAGGGTGATGACAATTAAGAAATCTCTAATTTGATTTTGTTTCTCTATTTGTAGTCTGTTGAGAGAGATATCCTTTCGTAGCGATTCATTTTCGATCTGCTTCTGCCGGGTCTCGAATTTTGTCTGTAATTCTGAAATTTGTTGCTGACGCGATTCATTGAAAATGCTGTCTTTTAAATTCAATTCTTTTTGTTTGTATTCCAGAGCTTGTTCAAATTGATTTCTTTCAGAAAAATAGTAGCTATAGGTTTGGTATAAATCACTTTTATTATAGTTGATATTGTATTCGTTTGCCAGGCTTAGGGCTTCATCCAAATTGTATTTAGCCTGTCTGAAGTTTGAGTCTTCTATATTGAGTTTTGCAAGTAGAATTAAATTAACAATAAGCTGATTTTGGGATTGGTTCTGCCTGTTTAATCCGGTTGCTTTTTTTAAGTATTTTAATGCAAGTTCATTATTGTTAAGAAAATAATTAGATTGTCCCAAATTGGTGTAAACCTGGGCAATATAAAGTTTGTTGTTCAATTTTAAATAAGCGGGCAGAGCTTTTTCAAAATACACCAAAGCTTCTTTATGTTTTCCCATACGGCTGTAGCAAGACCCCATATTATTTAATGCTGAGGCATAGGCTATTGTTACATTTGTGGTATCAGAGCTGGTGATTACTTTTTCAAAATATTCTATTGCCTTATCCAGTTCTTCGTTGTACAGGAAGGTCGTTCCAATATTTAAAGATAGATTAATGAGTTTATCCTTCATCTTTAAACTATCTGCCAGATGGTAGGCTCGTGTAAATTTTTCCAGCGCCTCTTTATATTTGCCCTGATTTAAATAATTGGCAGCAATTGTGTTGAGGCATTTCAGCTGTAATTTGTTGTCCACATATTGTATGCTTTGTTCATAAGCCTGATTTAGGACTTTTAATGAACTATCAGATTGCCCTGTAGCGTAGAGAATGTAGCCTTTGTAATACTGAGATAAAGTCTTTTCTTTATTCAGACCTTTGGATTCGGAGATGTCTGTTGCTTTTTTATTGTAGGCAATGGCAGCATCGAGTCGGCCTGTATTGATGGCAGCATAAGATAAAAAATTGAGAGCATTAACACGTGTGCTGTCTATTTGAAAATGTTCAGCCAATGAGTCTGCCTTTTTGGAATAGGCTATGAGTTGATGTGTATCCTTATAAAAAACGTCCTTAGCCAATAAGAGGTATATATAAGCCTGATCTTTTTCATCAGATTTATCTAAAAGATTTTGTAGGCTATCCATTTTGTTTTGCCCAAAACTGAACTGCGTAAGAAGTAAGAAAAATATAAGTAGATGACGATGTTTCATAGTTGCTGATTTTTAGAAGTTTTGATCTCAAAACCTTTTGAATAGTCTATTTTATCAGTATAGATAAGCAATATATATCGAATCAAAGTACAAAAAATAATAGGATTTGAAATAGATTGTGAGATAAAATGTTCTTAAAGATTTTAGGCAGAAATATTTCGTCGAATATAAAAGTTTCTTTTAGTCTGGTAAGGTGAAATCTACAATAAACCTTAAGATTGAGTTTGTTATCTATTTTTCAAGAGTGCGAAAAACAGATGCGTATCTGTCAGAGTTAGATTGATAATTTTATTTATCTGGTTGATGAAGAAGGATATATTTTTATTATATTTAAGATAATTTATTCATTATGTTATTTTATTGGTGCTGATTTTTTGCAATATGAGAAGAATATTAAAATGTCGTTCAATTATAATTGTTGTAATCCTTATTGGCATCGCTTTTACAGGATGTAAAACTCAGAAGCGAATGGTTGACAATACAGTAGTCCGGGAATTAGATATTAACAGGTACCTGGGCACATGGTACGAAATTGCAAGATTCGATCATCGTTTTGAACGAGGGCTTGTTGGAGTTACAGCGAATTACAGTATGCGCGATGATGGCAAAATACAGGTGATTAATAGTGGCTATAAAAATCGTTTAGATGGGGCGTTTTCAGAGGCAATAGGTAAGGCCAAGATTCCCGACCCTGAGAATGAGCCTGCCAAGTTAAAAGTGTCATTTTTCTTGTTTTTTTATGGTGATTACTTTGTTTTAGAATTAGATGATGATTACCAATGGGTCATTATTGGGAGCAGTTCAGATAAATACCTTTGGATTTTGAGTCGTACGCCTCAAATTGAGAAAGACTTGTACACAGCTTTGCTTGAAAACCTGAAAAGGCGTGGCTATGATATTTCGAAATTATTGAAGGTTGAGCAACAAACCAATATTAAAGATTAAGAGTGTTTTTATAGGGCTTGAATATGTTTTGATTCTTTGGTTTGGTTGTATCGTTGAGTTTGTTTTACTCTAAGTTTATTTATAGTGTTGGTTTGAGAGGGGCCAAATTGTTTAATTAAGATTATATGTATGTCTAAAATTGACACTTTTGAAATAAATGGAAAATTTCTTTACTATGCTTTTGTTGCTGGTGGAAATCAAATTCTTCAAAATCAAGTCGAATTAAATGCGATAAATGTTTTCCCTGTAAATGATAATGATACAGGGACTAATCTTGCTTCTACGGTTCGTTCAGTTATTGATAATATCAAACCTCATAAGTCGTATAAAACAACTGTAAATAATATTGCTGATGCCGCATTAACTGGGGCCAGAGGAAATTCGGGTGTTATCTTTGCCCAATTTTTACATGGCTTGAGTCGTGAAACTCAAAATAAAGCGAGTATTACCTTTTTTGAATTTGCTGAAAGTGTAAAGAAGTCGATCCCCTACATTTATGAAGCTATTGCCATTCCTATTGAGGGGACCATGTTGACTGTGATTAAAGACTGGGCAGAATTCCTGACTTGTAAGAAAGGGATCATTTCTGATTTCAAGAAAATAATGATAGATTCTCTGGTTGTCCTGGAGAAATCATTGGCTGAAACGACTTTGAAATTGAAGGCTTTAAATAAAACGGGCTTTGTTGATGCGGGAGCAAAAGGTTTTGTTCTTTTTGTAAAAGGGATTATTGATTTCATAAGCGATTGGAATATTCGGACTTTGAAAGTTGAATTAACTGAAACGATTTCTCTTGTTCATTCTGAGAAGATGACGGACGAAGAAATAACTCACCGTTTTTGTACCGAAGCCATTTTAAAGAATATCAATATTACTAAAAAAGAACTTCAGGAGATATTGACTGATCGCGGTGATTCAGTTGTTGTTGCAGGGTCGGAAAGTATTTGTAGAATTCATTTGCACACCAATCAACCAGCTGAACTTTTCCATCATTTGAAAGATATGGGAACGATCACATATCAAAAGGTGGATGATATGCTTCGTCAACACGAGGTGCTTACCAAACGTAAATGGAATATTGCTCTTGTTACGGATTCGACTTGTGATTTGTCGCAGGATCTAATCGATTATTATCAGATTCATGTAGTGCCTCTTAATTTAAATTTTGGCGATTATTATTATTTGGATAAGGTCACCATTCAACCCAATCGATTCTACGATTTGCTTGAGTCCAGTTCAGAATTTCCAAAAACATCTCAAATAAACGAACAGACATTTACCAATTTGTATTCGCATTTGGCTTCGCATTACGATGCTATTATCGCCTTACACCTAACCAGTGAGTTTAGTGGCACTTATTCGAATAGTTTAAAGGCAAGCGAGCGAATAAAAAAAGAATTTAATAAACCCGTTCATGTTATCAATTCGAAGAATTTATCAGGAGCACTCGGCTTATTGGTTCTGAAAACGGCTCAAAATATTGAAGCTGGAGAATCGCTTGAATCGATTATTGAATCGCTTGAGCGAGATGTTAGAACAACAAAAATTTTTGTCAGCGTAAGAGATTTAAAGCATATGATCAGGGGAGGACGCGTTTCCAAGCCCAAAGGTTTCATAGCCCGTTTGATTGGTTTAAATCCGATTGTTTCGATGGATAAAAATGGAAAATCACTTCTATTTGGAAAAACGTTTAGCCAACAAGCCAGTTTGAGAAAAATATATTCACATATAAAACGAATCGGACATGGAAAATCGGTTTGGAACTATATTATTCTTCACGCTCACAATCCTGAGGGGGGGCAAAATGCTGAGGACAAAATGTTTGAGATTACGGGAAAGAAACCCGTTTCGGTAATGGATATTTCTCCGGTAATTGGTATGCATGCAGGAAATGGTGCCATTGCCATAGCCGTGTTGTTTAATCACTAATTTGAAACCCATGTTAACTATCTTTTTACAAGGATCGCTTATTATTTTTATTCTGGTAACACTGCTATGGGTATTAAGTGTTATGCTAACAAATGCAAGTATTGTTGACCTGTTTTGGGGATTTGGTTTTGTAGTGGTAAATGCCTTCTATTTTTTGGTTTCTGAGGATTTTAATTTACGAAAAATACTATTACTGACTCTCGTGACAATTTGGGGTTTACGACTTTCCATTTACCTTTCGTGGCGGAATATTGGTAAGGGTGAAGATTTCAGATATCAAAAATTTAGGCAAGATTATGGCCCGAAACGCTATTGGTGGTTTAGTTATTTTCAGGTTTTTATATTGCAAGGTGCTTTAATAATGCTTGTTTCATTACCCTTAATGGGTACTAATCTTTGGGAACAATCTGATACGCTAATCTGGTTAGATTATTTGGGGATTGTGGTTTGGTGTATTGGTTTTCTTTTTGAGGCAGGAGGGGACTTTCAGTTGGCTAGGTTTAAAAAGAATCCTCAAAATAAAGGGAAGGTATTGAATACTGGGTTTTGGAAGTATACCCGTCATCCCAATTATTTTGGCGATTCGGCTGTTTGGTGGGCATATGCAATATTTTCAATAGCTGCCGGAGCTTATTGGCCTATTGTTGGTTCTGTTTTAATGACTGTGATTATTATTAAGATTTCCGGAGTTGCTTTGCTCGAAAAAACATTGAATAATACGAAACCTGAATACTATGATTACATTAAAAAAACGAGCTCATTTTTCCCTTGGTTCCCCAAAAAATAAATTATGCTTGATTATTTGAGTTCGAATATTTGGTTTGTGCTTTTCTTCGTTTGGGGGCTGCCCTTAGGTTTCTATCGAAGTAAGTTTCGTAAAATCGTATACCAAACCGATAGTTGGACAATCAATATCAAACCCGTTTTCATGAAAGAACTTAAAGGACTTTTCGGTAATATTTACCCCGATAATAAAAAATACAAGAAGTTTAGAAACTTCTATTTGTTTTATTTATCCATTTATTTTGTTTTGAGTACAAGCTTTGTAGTTTTTAAAGATAATCCTGAGAAGATGAAAAAAATTGAAATAGGAAGTTCAGTACCAGTTTTTGAATTAAAGGATCAAAACGGGGAGTTGTTTCAGCTTATATCCGTATTGGGGAAGAAAAATTTGGTGATTTATTTTTACCCCAAAGATGATAGCCCGGGTTGTACCAAGGAGGCTTGCGCTTTTCGAGATCAATTTGAAGTGTTTGAAGAAGCCGATGCTCTGATTATTGGAATTAGTGGGCAGTCGGTTGCGAGTCACCTGGACTTTGCAACAAAATACAAGCTGAACTATACGCTACTTAGCGATAAGGGAAACAAAGTGCGTAAACTTTTTGGTGTTCCTGGTAATTTATTCGGATTGATTCCCGGAAGAGTGACTTATCTCGTAAATAAGGAAGGGAAGGTGATTTATATGTTTAATTCTCAAATACAAGCTGAGAAACATGTTGATGAAGCCTTACGCATATTACAAGAATTATGATGAGTTTAAGTCATGAAATATTATTCGTTTTATTTTCCTATTTACTAGGAGCAATACCTATGGGTTATCTATTAACTAAGCGATTTGCAGGGAAGAATATACTCGAATTAGGTAGTGGGAATATCGGTTCAACAAATGTAAGGCGCATAGCCGGAAAAAGACTTTCGATTGTAACACAAGTTCTGGATATGATAAAAGGGCTTTTACCCATTGCTTTGTTTATGTGCTTTGATGATAAAGCGTCAGCTTCTTCAAATTTTATTTATTTTTTGGCTATAGCTGCGATTATGGGACACAATTTTAGTCTCTTTTTAAAATTCAGAGGAGGTAAGGGAGTTAATATTAGTTTGGGCGCATCCTTACTGCTTGCTCCTTATTCTGTTTTGATTTCGGTAATGGTGTATTTTCTTGTGAAATGGCAGTTTAAATATGTTTCGTTAGGTTCCATACTATTGGGAATTTCACTACCAATTACTGAACTTATTATTCACGGTTTAACATCCACATTTTATTATTTATGCATTTGTTGTTTTCTGATTATCATGATGCATATCAAGAATATTGGTCGTTTATTAAAGAATAAAGAACTCATTTCATAAGCCTTAAAACCTCAATATATGGGATTTTTTCAATTTCAGCGAGAACAGATCATTCATGCTTCCATGGACGAAGTTTGGGATTTTATAAGTTCACCTCAAAATTTAAAGAAAATTACTCCGGAGTATATGGGCTTCGATATTCGCACTCCCAATGCTGCAGACAAAATATACGAGGGAATGATCATTCGTTATACGGTTCGGCCCTTATTAGGTATTAATACCAATTGGGTTACAGAGATCACGCACGTCGTTGATAAATCGTATTTTGTGGATGAGCAGCGAGTTGGTCCTTATGCCTTCTGGCACCATCAACATAGAATTGTACAGACTGAAGAGGGAGTGTTAATGAGAGATATTGTCAGTTATAAACCTCCATTGGGTTTTCTTGGTAGCATTGCCAATTCACTATTCATTGAAAAAATGTTAAAACAGATATTTGATCACAGAACCAAAGTGTTTGAAAAATTATTTCCATTATGAGAATTTGGTCTTTACATCCTAAATGCCTTGATTCGGAAGGTCTGGTCGCTTTGTAGCGTGAAGCCTTTTTTAGCCCCGAATGTACCGGAGGGCAAAATGAAGGGGTGTATCAATCATCTACGACTCATGTGTTTTCTAAATTTACCCCATTCCTTTGCTTATATCATTCAATATTTGGCTGCAGTTTATGAGGAATCTCTAAACCGGGTATATAAATTTGACAAGGCAAAAAAAATGAATTGCAATTTAGACGTCCCCCTTACTACTGCTTGTCGATTTTGGAAACTTATAAGGAAATAATTTATCTTGCAGCCTCAGTATTTTGATAAATGTATAAATGAAAAAGAGAGAACATATTGCTTAACAGTTGCAAATCTAAAACGAATCATATTGGAAAATAATATTTTAAAAATTGCAAAGCAAATACAGGCTATTTCACAAACCGGAATCCGATTTACAAAGGATCATTTTGATAAGCAACGTTTTGAAGAATTACGGGAATTAAGCGTTCAGTTAGTGGCTCAAGTAACCGATGCAGAGATTGAAAAAATAAAAGGCTTATTTACTTGTGAAACCGGATTTCAAACACCTAAAGTCGATGTGAGGGCTGTTGTGATTGAAAAGGGGGAAATTCTACTGACTAAAGAAAATTCGGATAACAAATGGTCCTTACCAGGAGGTTATGCTGATGTGAATTATTCACCCAATGCCATTGCTGAGAAGGAAGTTTATGAAGAGACGGGTTTGCGAGTAAGAGCCAACCGAACCCTTGCAATTATTGATACCAATAAACACAATTTCCCCCCTCTTGAATACCATTTTTATAAAATTGTGATTTTGTGTGATAAAATCGATGGTGAATTACGGGGAAGTGACGAAACTCAAGAATCCCGTTTTTTTAGCTTTGAAAATTTACCCGAACTCTCAGTTAAAAGAAATACCTACGAACTCATTGATCTGATACGAGAGAAGCTAAAAGACAAGCAGACCTATTCTGACTAATCCAATACTTTTCCGTAATGGAAATGATGGAAGATTTTTCATCACATATCGATGGTGAAATTTTTATGCAAGGCTTCGTTTATAAATGTTTGATTGGGAGCTACCGTTGACTTTGGACAGAGAAAAGCTTATCTTACTGCTTATTCACTAAATGGAGGAAGAAAATGAGTGAAATCTTGTATGAGAGATTAGGAGGAACCGAAGGAATTACAAAGATCGCGAGTGATGCTGTAGACTTTCATTTCTCTAATCCGCGAATAGCAACCCGCTTTAAGAATGCGAAGGCCAGTGTAGAAGAAATGAAGCATGGTGCAGCAACTTTTTTTATTGTAGGGACAGGAGGTCCATCTGTTTATAAGGGGAAGGATATGATGGGTACACACAGGGGTATGAATATAAGCAATACCGAATTTGTTGAGGTTTTATCGGATGTATTGAAGGCGCTCAATAAGAATAATATTGCGCAGAGAGAGAAAGAAGAAGTACTCTATGTTCTTTTTAGTATGAAAGATGAGATTGTTTCAGTTTAGTTGATGTAAATTTTAAAATAAATCCCAAGCCTAAAGGTTTGGGATTTATTTGTGTTATTAATTCAGACAAGGATTTGTTTCCAGTTTGTCCTGTTTATTGAGTTCAGATACAATAATATTGTTCTTGACTGTTCGGAAGACAATATCCTGTGCCTCAGCATATGAAATATCGTATTGTCTGGTCATATGACGGTACTCTTCCGGATATTTTGAAAGTAGTTTATCGTAGAAATTGTCCAGCAATTCTTTGCTTGGATTTCTGAATTCCAATTTCAATTCGAAACGACGAAGCAGAGCCGAATCAATCATATCAATTTGATTTGTAGCGGCAATAATAATAGAATGCTTTGGCAAGGAGTCAATCAACTGCAGCATGGTGTTAACCACACGTTTCATTTCGTTACTATCGGTATTGTCGTAATCACGTTCTTTTCCCAGCGAATCAAATTCATCGAAGAATAGAACGGCTTCCTGACTTTCTACCAAACGGAAAGCCGAAGCAATATTGGCTGAGGTTTCGCCCAATTTTGAAGAAACAATACCACCCAGATTGATGACCTTGATTTTCTTTCCCAGTTTACGGGCAATAGCACGTGCTGTCATGGTTTTACCGCAGCCACTTTTCCCGTGAAGCAGAAGCTTATTACTTAAAGGGAGATTGTATTTCGATAGAATATCGCAATGCTCATATTCGCGTAAGAATTGATTGATTTCAGCACCAAGCTTCTCATCAAAAACGATATCCTCAAAAACGACATGACCCCTGTTGGGAACATATAATCTTTCCATTACTTATTGAGTTTTGTGTTGTTGTGTTTAGACTGCAAACCTAGTGTTTTTTCAGAATACGGTTTCAGTTTAACAACATCTTTTAACAAAATAGTCAAGTCATAAAAGTCTGAAAGGTCGAAATGTCAGGGATTATAAATCAGTACTTTTTTGATTTAGACTTGAAATAAAGGCGAAAAATCAACATAGGGTGATTCACCTATCTTGAATTCAGGAATTTCGACGATTGGACATTTGTAACCAAATTTACTTAAGTAAGTTCTGAATACCTCGATGGAATCCTCCAGAATCAGATCGCTGTTGTTAGGGTAGTGGTTGTAGATCAGCCCCTGAATGGGCAGTTTTCTATGATAGGCCAATTCTAATGTCATTAAAGTATGGTTGATGCTCCCAAGCTTTGATGAGGTGATCAGAATCAGAGGGTGTTTCTTTTCCTCAAGATAATCCAGAAGAGAATATTCCAGCGTAATGGGCACGTGAAGACCACCTACGCCTTCAATTAAAAGTGTTTCATACTGATCCTGAAGTTGCTTTGTTGAAGCATTTATGACATCCATATCGATTTCCTGTCCATCAATCTTGGCTGCCAAGTGCGGCGAAGCCGGATATGTAAATACGTAAGGACAAGTGGTTCCGTCCTTATCCACATCGTAGGGTTTAACTCCCATAATATCCCGATGAGCCAGTATATCTTCTGAAATACCAACGCAACCCGTTTGAGCAAACTTTTGGGTCATCACATTTACCTTTTTATTAAGAAGGTATTTTGCCATTAAACCCGTAGCGAATGTTTTTCCGGCATCCGTGTCAATTCCTGTAATAAAGTAAGTGCTCATTATAATTAGTGATTTACAATTTGTGATTGAGGATTCAAGTTGAATATCTTTATTTCCTTTAACCTTTAACCTTGACTTTCGGTTTTGCAATAAAATAGATGGGCTGGTAACTCAAGGGAACACCCAATTCGATACCAAAAAGATCCTTATAGCGTTCTTCAAAGTTTTTTAAATCGGTTTTGGTCCATACCTTTCCGGGTAAGCCATTCACGCCGGTTCGTTTCATATGATGCAGAACTTCGATCGGTTCAGGAAAATGTCGGGTGATGATTTCTTTCTCGCTCCAAATCACATCGAAATGTTTTTCGAGAAGTTTCAGATGTTCATTAAAGGACAGATAGTTAAGTCCACTGCCTTCAACAGCTCTAATTTCGCGGTAGTTTTCAGGGCCAAAACTGCTAAACGCCAGAAAACCATTTTTTGAAAGAGCGGTATGACATTTTTGAAGAAAAGCATCCAAATCGTGAAACCATTGAAAGGTTGAACCCGATAAAATGAGATCCAGATTTTGAGGCAATTCAGAGCTTTCAATATCTCCGCCCATAAATTGAATTTTGGGATTTAGAGCTTCCAAAACGGGGGCGTATTCTTCTACAATGTCGTTTGCCAGGTAAGTATCAGCATCGAAGAATTGGAAAAACTTTTCAGTTAATACAGCAGGTCCGCAACCGATCTCCAAAACCGAATGATGATGCTCAGGACAACGCCACCTCATCTCAGCAATCAAACGAGAAGCAATGGCTTCCTGAACAATAGCGTGCTTGCGATAGGTTGTGATGCTCTTCACAAATCCTTTCTGAACCTTATCTTTATTTATTTTCTGGTTGCTCACCCTTTATTTATTGACTTTTTAAGACTTTAATATCTCATCCCATTTATCCCAATGGTAAAAACAAAAATGAGGCAGGTCAAGAATCTGCTTGTTTGCTTTATTCTCCCAGGCTTTTTCCAGGTTATTAAATGGAAAAATTATATCTCGTGACGAAAGTAATACCTTATCGAAAATATCCCAAGTAATTGGCTGGCTCAAAATCATGTTTTGCAAACAGATCAATTCTTCCTTTTGATCTTCAACCTGACGTTGAGGTAGCTGTTGGGCAAAGTCTGCGTATCCTGAACGACCTCCGCACATGCGCATGAAAAATTTGTCGCGGCCTTTTTCGTTTAGCCCATCAATGGTGCCCTGAAATATGGCTGGCGGAATGCCTTGTTCCTCATCAATGGGGGAAAGACTACCATTAATCGCAAGCTGACTTCTGAAAAGGTTTTTATCTTCTTTAAACAGATGTGAACTGACGAATACACCCAACGACCAGGCAATCAGATGGCACTCCTTATAGGATTTAATTTCCTCCCTTAATTCCTGAACCTGGCTTAAATCACGATAATCGTAGCACATAAGGACGTCATATTCATTCGCCTTAATTTTAAGGAATGGCAGTTCGTCGCAGCCCCAACCGCTCATAAAGAGGATGAGTTTTGGTGAATTGTTTTTGTGTAAATATCTAAATTCCATTTCTTAATTGGCATTTGAATTAATTACTAATCGATAATCACGAATTGTATTTTGATTGTAAATTCTTAATCATGACTGGAAGTTCTTTTAAGTCTTCCCATTCCATATCAGCAGATAGTGATAGGCGAAGTCTGGCTGTGTTGGGTGGTACCGATGGGGGACGGATAGGGAAAACCAGATAGCCTAAGTTTTGTAGTTGTTCTGCCAGTTGTTTGCATTTTTCGCTATCACCAATCATGATGGGAATAATATTGGAGTCACCACCAGTTTGTATGCCGAGTTCTTGCAAAGCGGTTCTGAATTGGTTTGAAAGCTCTTGCAAATGCAAGCGCTCTTTTTGCATGCCAAGGCTTTGTTTTAGAATTTGAAGGTTCCAAGCAATACTGATAGGAGGCAAAGCCGTTGTAAAAATCAGCGAACGCATCTTATTAATCAGGTAATCTTTGATAATCGCATTGCAAATGAGATAAGCCCCTACCGAATTCATGGCTTTCCCAAAGGTGCCCACCAAAAGATCGATTTGTGAGAGACAGTTTTGTTCCTCGGCAATGCCCAATCCTTTTTCACCCCGGGTACCCAGGGCGTGAGCCTCATCCACATAAAGAAAACACTCGTATTTGGTTTTTATTTTGATGAGTTCGTGTAAATCGGCTATATCACCATCCATACTGAAAATGGATTCACTCACAATAAAAACCCGCTTGTAATTGCTGCGGTATTTTTTGAGTAAGCGTGTCAGGTGTTGGGTGTCGAGATGTTTGTAGCGATGGTAATCGGCATCACTCAGTTTTATACCATCGATAATACTGGCATGATTGAGTTTGTCGGATAAAATGAGATCGCCCTTTTGTGCCAGGGCAGGCAGAATCCCAATATTGGCATGGTAACCCGAGTTGAAGAAGAGAGACGGAGATCCAAACTGTTTTTCCAGTTCATCTTCAAGTGCCTGATAGGCCTGAAAGTTGCCTGTAAGCAGACGGGAAGAACCCGATCCCATACCTGTTTCAGCAGGAAGAGATAAGCCCAGTTTGGCAATGCCCATATAGTCGTTTGAGGACAGGTTTAGCTTAAACTGACTTTCGTCAATCTGTTTTAAATAACGCAGATTGCCTGTCTGGTTTAGCTTTTCCAGCTCGTCCTGATAGGATTTTAGAATATCGCTCATTATATCAAGGAAAAAGTATAAAGGTTAAAGTCAAGATATAGTTTAAACTGACCTACTGTTTTTTCACAACTTCAATCATGGCCTGACATAAAGTTCGTAAATCCTTTTTAGAAATAACGAAAGGCGGCATGATATAAACCAGTTTGCCAAAAGGACGCACCCAAATGCCGGCATCCACAAATTGTTTTTGAATTTGAGCCATATTCACTGCTTCTTTCATCTCAATCACACCAATGGCACCCAGTATTCTAACATCTGCCACTTGGGATAGCTTTTTGGCAGCCTTTAGTTCTTCACTCAGGATTTCCTCAATGGTATCAACCTTCTTTTTCCAATCCGATTCCAGTAACAAATTGACACTAGCCACACCCACAGCACAAGCTAAAGGGGTGCCCATAAAAGTAGGGCCGTGCATGAAACAACCGGGAGCACCTTGCGAGATCCCATCGCTGACTTTTGTGTTGGCAAGTGTTGCTGCAAAACTCATGTAACCACCTGTAATGGCTTTTCCCACGCACATGATATCAGGCGAAATACCAGCATGCTCGCAGGCAAAGAGTTTGCCTGATCGGCCAAAGCCTGTTGCAATCTCATCAACAATCAGTAGAATATCATGCGCATCACAAAGCTGACGCACTTCTTTTAGATATTGAGGGTGATAGAAACGCATGCCGCCGGCACCCTGAACGATGGGCTCCAATATGATGGCCGCTAATTCATTCTGATATTGCGTAATGGCTTCTTTCATTGGAAGAATATCTTTTTCATCCCAATCATCATAGAAACCGCATTGCGGTGCTGTAACAAAATGATTGATGGGTAGTACACCTGTGAAGATTTCGTGCATACCCGTAACCGGATCGCAAACCGACATGGCATTAAAGGTATCACCATGATAGCCTGAACGAATGCTCAGGAATTTGTTTTTTTTCTGTTGGCCTTTGGTAAACCAGTATTGCATGGCCATTTTCATAGCCACCTCAACGGATACAGAACCCGAATCAGCAAAGAAAACCTTATCCAATCCTTCAGGACTAAGGTCCACCAGTAACTTGGCAAGTTCAATAGCCGGTTTGTGGGTGATGCCTCCAAACATCACGTGCGACATGTCTTTGATTTGGTCTTTTACGGCTTTATTTAATACCGGATGATTATAACCATGCACGGCACACCACCAGGATGACATGCCATCGATAAGCTCTTGTCCACTATTAAGTTTCAGACGCACGCCATCGGCTGACACAACCGGGTAAACCGGTAATGGGTTTTCCATTGAGGTATAAGGGTGCCAAATATGTTCTCTGTCGAATGAGAGATCTTCGTGTGTAATTTCTGCCATTTTATTCTTCCATAATAATTGGCATAAAGCTAATGTTTATAGCCTTATTTTGCTGCAAACAGAACTATGTTTTTGAATCGTTTTAGATCTCTTTATTTTTCGGTGGTTTTTCTGCATCCCATTTCTCTACAACTGCAGCACCCACACTGTCGCCCCAAACATTAATGCTGGTTCTAAAACGGTCGAGTAGCCAGTCTATACTTAGAAGTAGGCCAATGCCTTCGATAGGTAAGTTGACGGCTCGCAATACGATAACCATAGTAACCAGACCAGCTTCGGGAATACCAGCAGCGCCTATTGCTGCAAGTGTTGCGGTGAGAATGACAATGATTTGTTGTATCCATGTCAATTCAATACCATACAGTTGTGCGATGAATATGGCTGCAACGGCTTCGTAGAGGGCAGTTCCATCCATATTGATAGTGGCACCCAGAGGCAGAACAAAGTTGCTGATCTTTTCTGAAACTTTATTCTCTTCGTGAACGCCTTGTAGTGTTAAAGGGAGCGTGGCTGTACTCGAAGCGGTAGAAAAGGCATTCAGAAGGGCAGTACCCATACCTTTCAGGTAAGTGGAGATTGATCGTTTGCCCAAAATTCGTAGTAGCAGACTTAAAAAAAGAAACCCATGCAGTGCGAGTCCCAACAGCACCGTCAGTGCATAAAGTCCCAGTGACAGGAGTTCGGGAATGAAAGCCTTAAAACCACCAGAATGGGCTATTCGTGCGGCAACTAAACCTAAGATCCCTATAGGCGCAAGGTACATCACCCAATGCACGAGTTTGAGTATGGCATCGTTCATGACGGAAAGAATCTGAATGCTTTTTTTTGCTTTTTTGCCCAAAGAAGAGAGGGCAGCACCAAAAAAGATGGAAAATAAAATGAGGGGTAGGATATCCATTTTTTCCATAGCAAGAAACAGGTTGTAGCCTATCAAGCCCTGTTGTTCTTTTTCTGGATTCCCCACCAACAGTTCTCTTAAGGCTGTAGAAATATCCGTAGTGATAAATTCCGTTTGATTGGGGAGTTCATTAACAGAGATGGTCTGATTGATGCCGGGTTGAATCAGGTTCACAAGAACAATACCGATACTTGCGGCAACAGCAGTTGTTATTAAATAATAGGCCAATGTTTTACTGCCAAGTGTGCCCAGTTGACTTAAGTTTTGAATGCGGGAGATCCCAACAATCATGGATAAAACCACAATGGGAACAACCAGCAGCATCAGGATATTGAGAAAGATCTGTCCGAAAATTTCGAGTTTGATACCGATGGAAGGGAAGAAGCCACCCAGAATAAATCCCAGCACGATTGCCGAAATAATCGCAATCAGCAGAATCAAGCTTTCTTTCGACGCTTTGGGTTTTGTAAGGGGCTTATCCATAAGGGGAAAATTATTGGTTTCCCTTAAAAGTTACGAATTTTTGTTTTTATACCTGTCAGGATCGTTGCCTTAAAAAAAAGAAACCTGATAAATAGAGTCCCTGCAAGCGACCATATTATCAGGTTATAAATATTTGTAATTGTTTAAAAGATCTATAAAGAAGCTTCCTCTGTTTTACTGGAATCCTCAATTAGAGCTTTCAACTCTTTCAGTTCGGGTCCGGTAAAGGAACGGTATTTTCCACGTTTCAAACTCCCCAGTTTGATGTTCATAATTCGAATGCGTTTCAATTCTTTAACCTCATAGTCAAGATAGTCGCACATGCGACGAATCTGACGATTTAAGCCTTGAGTCAGGATGATGTTAAAGGTGTATGCATCAATTTGTTTTACCTTGCATTTCTCGGTTACCGTATCCAGAATCGGAATTCCGTTGCTCATTCTTCGGATGAAATCAGGGGTGATCCGTTTGTTCACACGCACCACATATTCCTTCTCGTGATTGTTTTTCGCACGGAGAATTTTGTTCACGATGTCCCCGTCATTGGTCATAAAGATGAGACCTTCGCTGGGTTTATCAATTCGACCTACAGGGAAAATACGTTCAGGGTACCCAATAAAATCGATAATATTCCCCTTAATATTGGTGTCGGTTGTGCAGGTGATGCCCACCGGTTTGTTAAAAATCAAATAGATGTTGCCCACCTCTTTGGTAATCACTTCACCATCAACCGTAATTTTATCGGAAGCTGTTACTTTCAGCCCCATTTCAGCTGGCTGTCCGTTTACTTTAACTTTCCCTTCTTCAATCAGTCTGTCTGCAGCCCGACGTGAGCAGTAGCCTGTTTCGGATATGGCTTTATTGAGTCGTTTGTATTCCATTATTTAGTATCCCCGTAATTTTTTACAAAAAACGGACTATTACCGCTTCTTTGCAATTAATTCTGTGACTATTTCTCTTTGAAATATAAAAATCCTGTTCTCTTAGGAGAGTCAGGTGATGAGGTATTGGGTTGTTTGTCGTTTTCAGTTAATGTATTTTTTATAAAAAAATAAGATTGATTTTAGATAAACGATGTTTAAATTAAATTCATATGCTAACTTCGTTCTAGAATGAAAAATTTAAATTAAGATATCAGGTGATGAATAAATGCTTGGGAATACTAGCTGTTATACTAATGCTGGGTAGTAGTTCGATTAAGGCACAAGTTTCGAATAAACGATTTATGATTAAGTCGGGACATGTGGAATATAAACTTGAGGGCATGACTAAAGGGACTCGTTCCATTTGGTTTGATGATTATGGGCGTTTGTATCGTGAAGAGATGAAAGCAACTACGACGACTAATATGTTTGGAATGAAAAGTGTGGAAGACGAACATACACTTGAGATTGTGGATGGTGTAGATTCTTATGATCTAGACCTGATTAATCAAACGGGAACCAAACACAGTTTCAAATTGCCTGCAGAATTTAAACAGCTTGTTGAAGGCCTGGATGATCAACAGAAAAAGCAATTAGCACAAGAAACTTTAAATGCTTTTGGAGGTGAAAAAAAGGGAACCGAAAAATTTATGGGGCGCGAGTGTGAGGTGATTAAGGTTATGGGGTCTACTCAGAGCATATACAAAGGCATTTCACTGAAAACAAAGTCTGAGATTATGGGGCTTATATGCACTGAAACAGCAGATTTATTCGAGGAGAATATCCAGGTTGCTTCAAGTTTGTTTGAAGTGCCTGAGGGGATTGAAATGATTGATTTAAATCAGGAAACCGATGCTATGGATATAGATCTTTCTGATGATATGATGGATGAAGATTCGGATGAGGAGGTTGTACCACTAAGTTATTCCTTTCAAAAGTTTGAAATGGCAATTGATAAGGTGGAATACCAAAGCTATAAAAAAAGCATGTGTATGCCATTGGAAGGCCAGTATATGGCTGCTTTTATGAAAGGTTTGGAAGAAAGTTTTATGATTGCTGCCCTTTCCAATCAAGGGTTTCATTCTGAGATGTTAAAAATTGAGTCTAACGAATACGAACGCTTCGAGAAGAATGGAAGAGAGATGTATTTTGGCAAGATGAGGGATGAGGAATCAGGTGATGAAGACGGGAATGTTTTGTTTATTGAATACCCCCAATACGAAATGGTGATCTCAATCATGAGTCCATCGGCCATGTCGAAAGAAAATCTGTTGCGTGTGGCTGATCAGTTGAAATTCTGATTTAACAACAATAGAATCAGGTTATGAAAACAGCCCTAAGGCTGTTTTTTTTTAGTTTGATTTCAAATGGGATGAGGTGAGAATTATTTATTATCTTTAATAGAAAATTATTCGACATGCCTCAATCTCTGGTTCAAAACTATGTCCATATTTGTTTTAGCACGAAAGGTCGTTTGCCTTTAATTCAGGATTCAATTCAGGAAGAGTTGTTTGCGTATTTGGGAGGTGTTTGTAAAAATTTAGAATCGCAACCTATAATTGTTGGAGGAACAAATGATCATGTTCATCTGCTGGTGAAGCTTTCCCGTAAGATGGCTTTAATGGATTTGGTTGAAAAAGTAAAAACACATTCCTCGAAATGGATTAAATCGAAGGATCCTAAATTTTCAAATTTCTATTGGCAGCATGGTTATGGTGGTTTCTCAGTTAATCCCCGTCAGGTTGATCGCGTGGTTGCCTATATTAAAAATCAGAGAGAACATCATCGTAAGGTTTCATTTCAAGAGGAATACAGGCGAGTCTTAAGAAAGTATAAGATGAATTTTGATGAGCGCTTTTTGTGGGATTAGTTAGAGATGACTGCGCACCTTTGGCGCTCATAGCCTTGACGGACTATGTTGAGTGACGATGCACCTTTGGCGCGCATAGCCTTGACAGGCTATGTTATGTGATGATGCGCCTTTGGCGCTCATAGCCCTTGCTGACTATGTTATGTGATTGCGCACCTTTGGTACTATCGTATATGTAGCACCAAAGGTGCGGTGTTCTTTAGCCTTGTCATCTTGGACAAGGCTAAAGAGTATGCATGTTCGATTAAGCTCCGAAGGAGCGGAATCATCGGTGAGTGCTCGGGTGGTGATGTAATCAGTTTTTTTTATGCCTGTGCACCTTGGCGCGCATGGCCCTTACTGACTATGTTATGTGATTGCGCACCTTTGGTGCTATGGTATATATAGCACCAAGGGTGCGGTGTTCTTTAGCCTTGTCATCTTGGACAAGGCTAAAGAGTATGCATGTTCGATTAAGCTCCCAAGGAGCGGAATCATCGGTGAGTGCTCGGGTGGTGATGTAATCAGTTTTTTTTATGCCTGCGCGCCTTTGGCGCGCATGGCCCTTACTGACTATGTTATGTGATTGCGCACCTTTGGTGCTATGGTATATATAGCACCAAAGGTGCGTGTTCTTTAGCCTTGTCAGATAAGACAAGGCTAAATTGTATCGGCGTTTGGTTTAGCTCCGAAGGAGCGGAATCATCAGGAAGCCCCAGGTTGATAATAGGGAGGAGGTGCATTTTCGTGTATAACATACCGGATGCTTTGACGCAAATCTTTATCTTTACTCCCTATTATAAAAGACAACAAACCAGAATTGAATCTTATGTCAGAACATTATAAGTTTTTCCAGAATACCCAGTGCGAATATTTCCCTTGTCATAAAGTAGAAAATGAGGCGGATTTTAATTGTCTGTTTTGTTTTTGTCCCTTATACATGCTAAAAGATAAGTGCGGGGGGAATTTTAAATACACCAATGGTTTTAAAAATTGTGCCGATTGCACCATCCCTCATACCCGAAAATCTCATGAATACATGATGAGCAAGATGGGAGAAGTTTGTAAAGTTGCAAGCGAGAAGGAGTAATTTTTTGTGACCAGCTACTTTGCTGATGCCACCAATCTGACTCCAAATACCGATTATTATTTTAGACCTTACGCCAAGTATGCTGATGGCAGCACAAGTTATGGCGGCACCCATACAATTGTTATACGTACAAGAAGTTAGTTTTTTCTCCCTTTTAGGGGAGACACAGAGGGGTGTTTGAAACCTAATTCCTTGCAGCAGCCCAACGAGTAAGCTCACAATTGTATTTTTTTTTCGCTCAAGCCGTTGGACTTCAATTTTGTGAGCTCGTGAGAGAGCTTAAATTATAAAACAAGCCTCGCAGTGTTTTTCGCATTGCGGGGCTTGTTTCTTTTCGCCACTCATCATCATTATTCTATTGGACTCAGAACCACTCTAACAATTTCCGATTGCTTACCCACCTTTACACCATTGTGAATATAATAGGCATAGTATTCTCTAATCTCAGTCAGTTTGGGATTTTTGCGCGGACGGGTGTCATTGAAACCCGATGTTTTCACCGTGGTTTGAAAATCGTATTCCCCATCGTTGATTTTTCCGAATAGAATAATGCCATTCAAAGGATATTTTGTAAAGCTGATGTGGGGGATACCACCCACTTCTTTTACTTTTAAATCGGGTTTTTTATTGTTTGTCGACTCATTTTTGGTTTCGTTAACCAAACCCAGATCCAGTTGCGTTTCAGGACTAATACTTGGCATATCGTCAATTAGTTTTTTATACCCCCTCAAAGCTTTTTCAACCGGAGGATGCCCCTGAGTAAAGATAATTCGGGAATCATGAGCCGTTTGTTGGTCCATGTTTTTTTGCTCGTATCGCGACTTATCTCCCTGAAGTAGTTGAATTAAGTTTTCTGTAGCTTCTTTAGGTAAAACGCCATCAGCGACGAGTTGAGGTGCTTTATCGAGAAAATTATCTCGTTTTCTGGCAAAGCCTGTTTCACTGCTTTCAATGAAACTTTTTTTTACAGGTATTTGTACCATGTCTTCAAAATTTAAATTGAACGTATTAATCAGGATTGTATAATAAAGTTATTAAAGAAGTTTTTATGGAAATAAATTTTTCATGAAATAATTTAACTTTGAGCAACTTAACACCCCTTAAATACTGGGCTTGTAGAATGAAATTTTTTTTGTCTAACGAGGGGCATTTCAAGGTATTTTTGCCTGTTTTTTATTTTACATTTTGTAAATGCGCGTTTTGTTAAATTGTGAAAGGCCCGTAAACAGGGAAAATGCCAAGGATTAATGAAGATGGACAGCTTCCGTTTAGGCCCGTAAAAATAGGTGGTTGAGCACTTTTGGTAGTAATGCTTTGAAAAATGACGTTTTGCTCGTTTTAAATATTTAGTTAATTAATAGTATTTCTTAATAATCTCTATATAGCTTGGATTTATTGATGTTTTATTCAATTTGAGCTTTTTCTGAAAAAAACGCAGTGAAAGTCTTTTTTTTGAGAATTCCATTAATTTACAATTTGTAAAACGCAGTTTAGGATTTATAAAATGCATTTTAGGATTTGTAAAACGCAGTTTTGAAATTAATTTGGGTCATTTTGGAGCTGTAAATTGACCAAACTGAGTCGATTTTGCCTCAGGACAATTTGTAACATGCTGTTTGAGAATTGTAAAATGCAGTTTGAAAATTGTCAGAGGGTCAAATTGAAAGCTAAAATGCTCTATATTTTCTGATTTTCCCCCTTCCCAATTTGACAAAAACGCTTTTATTATGAAGAGTGATTCTATTTTACATCCGTTTATAGTTTTACTTCCTGTCAGAATACTGTTTAATTCAGATAATTTTTAATTTTAGTGAGCCAAATTCATAGGTGTTCTTATCCCTCCAATTGGGTGGTGTAACAACACCTTTTCAAAAGATATATAAAAGAAATAACATCCATATTGATGTTATACAATTGTTAGGCGCAATTAAACCCTAAAACAACCATAAAATAATATATATGCCATGGAGCTCGGAACATACAAATTGGTTTTCAAGAATTGATTCTGATTTAAAATCTAAAGATGGAAAAGAGATTTGTCTGTTGGAATACAATCACGACCTAACTGATAAAGCCATATTATCAAAATGGGCTAAGCACTTTAGAAATCATTATTGTTTTGATAACGAAATTGATTTTTTGAGGGATGGAACAGGCTTGTCTAGGAAAGAATTTTTGGTTCAATTAAAATTCCCAACAGAAGCAAGAGGTTTTGGCCCAGGTATAAGGTCCGGAGATTTTAGTGAAATTTTAGTGGCTGATTATATAGAGTATATCTTAGGTTATTGGGTTCCACGTACACGCTATGGGAATAAAACAATTCGAGATGAATCAACTAAAGGAACTGATTTAATAGGCTTTAAGCTCTATGATGAAAATAAAACCCCCAAAGATATTCTTAAAATGTTTGAGGTTAAAGCTCAATATTCAGGCAACGAAGCTAATCCAAGATTACAGGATGCAATTGATGATTCTATTAAAGATGATTTAAGAAAAGCTGAATCCTTAAATGCTATAAAACAAAGGTTATTCGATAAAGGAAAAACTGAAGAAGCCCAAAAAATAGCAAGATTTCAAAACAAAGTTGATACTCCATATACTTTAGAATATGGTGTTGCAGCTTTATATTCGAATGATATTTATGATGAAGATGTCATAATAAATTCAGATACATCTGCTCATCCATTTAATTCAGCACTTTTCCTTATTGTAATAAAAGGAGATGATATGATGAAATTAGTGCATAAACTTTATGAAATTGCAGCTGATGAATCCTAGAACTCAATCATATAATTTACTTGGTGTAACACGTTCAAAGGCAAAAATGTTTGAATTTGATATTCCTGAACGCTATCATTTAGAGCTAACCCGTAATCCTTCTGAGTTACTATCCTTAACAATAGGGTTGATTGGAGATTATGGAAAGATAAAAAAAAGTGAATTAACTGAGTCTATTGTCAAAAATTACATGAAGAATTTAATTTTTTCTGCTCAATTCTTTGATTCATTTGTAGAAACTAGACTTGATGATAAAAATTCTAATTATTTTCTTTTAATTGGTGCTGCATCTTATTATTTGGCGGATTTTCAGGGGAACGCGAAAGTATTATCTAATAAAATAGTTGAGTCCGAACTTGATTTAGGATGTGAGGGGTTAGAACACCTACTTTATAATATCTTAAATGATTCTTTAGAATCCTATTCAGTTTCAAAATCCGCTTTTTTCTCTATCATTAATGATTTTAAAGCTCAATTAATATCATTTTTTACTAGCGGAAATAATCGTAAACAAATTTTAGAAACACTTGATAATTTATGTCATTTAATTTACGAAGGAGGAACAGATAGGCAATTATTACTAGTCGATATATTACGTGCAGTTGTAAAGAAAAGCCTTTACAATTCATCGTGGAGTAGTCTTCAGAGGTATACAAATATTAACAAAGATAAATGGAGTAGTACCATACAAAATGGAGACTTCATAAAGGAGTTTTGGCCATCTCAAAAATTACTCGGAGAAAAGGGTATTTATAAAGGTAAATCGGCTGTTATTCAAATGCCAACAAGTGCAGGAAAAACAAAGTCCCTTGAAATTATTATACGCAGTAGCTTTTATTCGGGAAGAACAAAAATGGCCGTAATTGTTGCTCCATTTAGGGCACTTTGTTCTGAGATAAAAAACAGTCTCCAAGATACTTTCAAAAATGAAAACATCAATATTGACGAACCTTCTGATGCTTTACAGAATGATTTTAGCTTTATAGAAGATTTTGATTTTGAAGAATCAAACCTCGTCCTAGTATTAACTCCTGAGAAGTTTATATATATAATTAGAAATAGTCCAGAGTTAGTTCAACAAATTGGTCTTCTAATCTATGATGAAGGCCACCAATTTGATAATGGAATTAGAGGTGTAACATATGAGTTACTTTTATCATCGCTAAAGAATAAGGTAAAAGAAGATACTCAAGTTATTTTGATTTCTGCTGTGATAAATAATGCATCTGCTATCGGGGATTGGTTAATTGAACGTGATAAAGAGATAATTACTGGATTTGATTTACTTCCGACCTACAGAACGGTAAGCTTTGCCAATTGGACAACACGCCTTGGCAGGTTGCAATATGTCCATAGTGATAATGCAAATAAAGTTGAGTTTTATGTTCCAAGAGTTATTGAACAAACAACTTTTCCGCTGAGAGGTCGTGAAAGAAATCAGCGCATGTTTCCTGAGAAGAATGATGGTAAATCTATCGCTTTATATTTAGCCTTGAAGCTTGTAAAGAATGGTGCTGTAGCTATCTTCTGTGGTTCTAAACTTTCAGTAAAATCAATATCGGAGAAAGTTTTGGATATTACAGAAAGGGGGTTTGATACAGGAAAACCTATACTTGCATCAAGTATGGATGAAGTAGAGAAATTAACATATCTTCATCAGAAGCACTTAGGTAATGACCATTATATGACCCGTTGTTCTAAATTAGGAATATACTCTCATAGTGGCTTTACTTCTGAGGGGTTGAGGCTAGCAATTGAATTCGCTATGCAAGAAGACAAAATTAAATTTGTTATATGCACATCGACGCTTGCTCAAGGAGTGAATTTACCAATCAGATATCTCATGATTACAAGCTTTTATCAAGCCGATTCGAAAATTAAAACACGAGATTTTCACAATCTTATTGGAAGAGCAGGAAGAGCAGGAATGCATACTGAAGGGAGTATAATATTTACTGATACAGAACTGTTTGATAAGAGAAACAATAATAGAGAAAAGTGGAAATGGGAAAACGCTATTGATATGCTCGACCCAGTAAATTCAGAGCCTTGTGGTAGTACATTGCTGACTATATTTGAACCACTTTACAGCGACGACAAGAATTATAGTGTTGCTATAAGTCCATTGGAATTAGTGAGTGCATACGTAGATAGTCCAGAAGCAATTCATAAGCTTCCTAAAGATTTTGCAGAAGAACACTCTGAATCAAATTTCTCAGTTAATGGCCTGAATAAACAACTTAGTAATAAACTTGACATTATCGCTGCTATTGAAAGTTATTTAATGGCATATTGGATTGATTTCGGGCTTGGTACTGATTCGGATATAATTGAAAAAGTTGCAATGGGTACTTTGGCATATAGTATATCAGATGACAAACAGAAGGAACAATTAAAAGAATTATTTAGAGTTTTAGCCGAAAATATAAGTAAGAAGGTCACTTCAGATGAGAAAAGGATATCTTTTGGTCGTACATTATTAGGTGTAGAAGATATTCTTCAAATAGAGGCATGGACTTTTGAAAATATTGACAAACTAATAGAATCTGAAACTGATGACGAATTATTTGAAGTTTTGTGGACGATATTATACGAAAAGGCGCCTGTCAGTATAAAAAAATTAACACCAGCCGATTCAGCTTTTGAATTGACAAACCATTGGCTAAAAGGATACACGTTTAACGAATTACTTGCTTCTATATCAGCCAATGTTAAATATAAGGCTGGTAAACAAAGAAGGACTGTAACAATGGAGCATATAATTGACATTTGTCACAATACTTATTCCTTTGGATTGACTTTGATAATTGGTGCAATTTCTGAGGTCATCAAACTCATGAAAAATGATGAATATGATAATATTTTAAAAAAATTGGACTTAATTCAAAAAATGATGAAGTATGGGTTACCTAGTAGATTATCAATTTCATTATATGAATTAGGGTTTGCAGACAGGGTTGTTGCTTCTGAGCTTGCCAGTAAATTTGATTATTTCTCATATTATAGAACTGAATTAAAAGATAATTTAAAAGCAAATAAAAGTGAGGTTGAAGCATTTTTAAGTAAATACCCTTCTTATTTTACAGCGGTGAATAATATAATTTGTAATGAATAAAAGCGCCTAACATTTTGTATAAGTAATGGCAGGCAAAGTGCTATATATTAAGGTTTGTAGTCCGCTCAAACTGCATAGCGGTTTGACAGAAAAGTGCCACGCAATCTGCCACTACTCATACAAGTGGCCGTTATGCACAATTAATAATAACAACTATGAAATACATTATTTTTCTTTTCTTCCTTCAACTTGGATTTTATTCATATTCGCAAGAATATTATAAAGGAACTTTAAATTATAAAATCAGCCTGTCTTTTAATAAGGCATCGGATAGTATTAAGTATTATGGAGACTGGGAAAAGTATAGTCCAGAGCTTCTAAAAATATTCTCGTCACCAGTATCTGAGAAATATCTAGTGAAAAAGGACACAGTCTTGATTTACCAGTTTTTAAAAGAAGATGTTCAAGCGCAATACATTTTAATTTCTACTAAGAATAAACTTGATAGATTAGATGTTACTTCTGGTCAGATAAACAAATGGGGTGATTTTTCACCCAAGAAGTATTTAAAATTTAATAGCTATAAGAGAATAGCTGATGAAGATGAAATTATATTGCAAAAGGAGTGCTCGGTCTGGCTTTCAACTTCGAAAAATGGTTGGCGAAAAGTTTGGTTAACTAATATTGATGAAAAGCTACCTTCAACTGAAGGATCACAGATATTTTTAGATGGGAAATTAATTCTAAAACAAGTAAGCTTTTTCAATGATGGGCGAATAATAACAAAACAAATTGCTAATAGGGGAAGCCTATCAGAAAGTAATTTTGGTAAGCTAATTGGTGCTCACAATAAAATTGATATTAAATCGAAATACCTTCCTATTGCAGATAATTCGGAATATCATGATAAAGCACTTAAAAAAGGAGATTTAGCACCCAATTTGCATTACAGGAATATTTTTGAAAACAAGTTGAGTTGTCTTTATGAATCAACCCAAAAGAGTAAGTATACAATTATAGAACTTTGGGGTACTTGGTGTGTGCCATGTTTGCTCGCTACCGAGAAAATAAAAATGTTGAGGAAGAAATTTAAAGCTGAACATTTAAGTATCATTTCTCTAAACTGTAGGGACAGAAACATTGAAAAGGTGAAATCTGTTATTGAGAAGAAGGATATGAAATGGGAACATGGTTATACAACTGAAAAATTGACTTCAATTTTTAATAAAAAAAGATCCTATCCTAAATTACTAATCTTGGATAATAATAACAAAGTATTATTCATTGGAAATCCACAGACTGATATTGATGAAATTGAAGCAATTATTGCAGGAAAGTAAAAGTGCATAACATACGCTATATACCATAGGCGGGTAGTGGGTTTCGAAGGTTTTATGCTTTTAATGAGCAACGGCAAGGGAACCATTTTAGAATAGTTATAGTTAAATGTAATCCTAAAATAGCTTTATATATAATTCAACTAAGGGTTACATAGCTCCATTCGTTAGGCTTCATGCAAAGAAATCAAGTCAATAAAATATTAAAACTTAAAATAATGAGTCTATCAAACGAGACAAACAGCAAGATTTCAAGATTAGTAAGTGTTGTGTTCGCACTATTTATTCTCTCATTTATCTATTCACTAGTCGATAACTATCCTAATTACAATTCAGCATTTGATTTCGGTAGATCGACTGGAGCCATGTTTGGTCATTTGCTTAAAATATTAGGGACGATTGTTTTATTGGCATTGTCAGTTAGAAGTGTTAAAACGGTTTTGTTAAAAGAGTAAGGACACGAAGGGCTTTAAAATTATTATTTCACAATTAAATAAAAATTAATGCAGAACGATTATACAAAACCGGAATTTAAAAAGTTATTACACAAACTCCAGGAAGAAAGTTGGCAGCTAGAACTACTCATCTCTGGTTTTGCAATTTTTGGTTTAGTTACAGCAATCCCATCCGTTAGGGAGAGCCTAATAGAAGCTGAAAACAATCACCAAATATATTCGTTTGTAATTTCACTAGTAGCAACCATATCGTGTTATATATTAATTTTCAACCTATTACTTCATGTCTTATTGCGCGGATTATGGATCGGTGCTTTGGGCTTGCGTTATGTATCTGGGGATATCGATTATGATAGTTTAAAATACAGTGAAAAATTTACTAAATACTTAAAGAAGAGAGTTGGCTCTTTCGATAAATATATTGGCACATTAGAAAACTATTGTAGCGTGATATTTGCCGTTTCTTTTTTGCTCATTTTTTATGTTTTAGCAATAACATTCACCATACTCGCTATTTCTTTAATTGGAAGCCAAATAATTGGTAACGAAGATTTACCAGGATGGCTGTCTAAAGGTTTCGGTATCACACTTATGGTGTTTATCACTTTTGGAATGTTTTTCACCTTAATTGACTTTTTAACGCTAGGCTTTCTTAAAAAGAAAAAATGGCTATCTACCTTTTATTTCCCTGTATATTGGGTCTTTGGATTTATCACCTTGTCTTTTTTGTATAGACCATTGGTTTATAATTTTCTCGACAATAAGTTTGGTAAACGATTAAGTTTAGCATTGGTACCCTTCTATATAATAATAGCATTAGCCACAACTCTCAAATACAATGTTTCAAATTTTTTACAAGACGACATGACTTCGACTGAATATGTTGCTAACAATAATAACTATGAAGATTTATTATGTGATAGCGATGGATTTATTGATCATGTGGCCATCCAATCAAAAGTCATCTCCGATAACTATGTAAAGGTTTTTGTCTTGTTTTCTGAAAATATAGAAAACAGGATATTTAAGTTTAATCCGGAATTGGAGCCAGATGAAGATAGTCGTGGATTGAAATCAGGTGTTACAATTGGTAATGGGCGTAGACTTAAAAGAGGAAAAAGAGATAGTCTAAGACGTGTCTACTTAAAAACATTTAATGAAATGTATTCAGTAAAAATCGATACCATTCAGTATGATTCTGATTTTATTATATCCAAAAGTCAAAAAGGTGATTTAGGTTTTGAAACTTTCCTTAGTACGAAAGATTTAATAGAAGGCAAACACATATTAAAAGTTGACCGTTTAAGAATCAAAAAAGGGGATACGACAAATTTGAATGTGTCTAAAATTCCATTTTGGTATTACAAAGATTAAGTAACACTAGCTTCCTAAAAATATAGGACAGAGGGTGGATAGAAGTGTATTTTATAATGCCCAATATTCAAAACGTTACTAACAACAGCTAAGGATTAATGGATAATTTTGAACACAATAGAGAAAGTTGGAATGAATTAACAGCTTTACACGCAGAATCAAGTTTTTATGATCTTGAAGGTTTTAAAAAAGGTAAAACATCATTGAATCATATTGAGATTGAGGAATTGGGAGATATAAAGGGGAAGAAGCTGCTTCACCTGCAGTGTCATTTTGGAATGGATACATTATCATTAGCCAGACAAGGAGCTGAAGTCGTGGGTGTTGATATTTCCGATGCTTCAATCCAAAAAGCGAGAGAAATGTCTGCTGAATTAAAAATCCCGGCAAAGTTTGTGCGTTCAAATGTATATGACATTGAGAATGTCTTAAATGAGACTTTTGATATTGTTTACGTTTCTTATGGCGCAATTAACTGGTTGGATGACCTTGACAAATGGGCGAAAATTATAAGTCGATATTTGAAACCCAATGGCACTTTTTACATGGTTGAATTTCATCCATTCAGATACATGTTTAATGATCAGTCTGAAATTTCTTATAGTTATTTCAAATCAAAGCCATATGAAACAGTTGTCGATAAATCTTACACCGAGGAATCTGAAATTTCAAATAAGGATTTAAAACACATTGAATGGCATCATAGTTTAAGTGAAGTTATTAATAGCTTAATCACTAATGGATTGAAAATAGAATTTTTTAATGAATTTCCTTATCAGGTTTATAATTGTTTTCCTAATTTGATTGAAGATGAAAAAGGAAAATGGGTTTCTAAAAAATATGGTGATAAGATTCCTCTGATGTATTCTATTAAAGCAAGAAAAGTATGAACAAACGATTGGGCTCAATGCAGGTTCGAAAGCCTATACGGCCATTAGCCCAACCCTAAAAAAGGAGATAAGAAATGAAACTTGAAGATTTAGGCTATCATACAGAATTGGAAAACTACCGAAAGGATCAAAATCTTGATTCGTTTGGGGTGGGAAGAGTCATTTCCGAGCATAAGGAAAGATACGTTGTGAAAACAACTGAAAAAGAATACGATGGTGAAATCATAGGAAACCTGCGTTTTTTGGCAAGTAAGAGGTCTGATTTTCCTGCTGTTGGCGATTGGGTGGCAATTTCGGAGTACGATGAGGATAAAGTGCTTATTCATGCCGTTTTTCCAAGACAGACCATCATCGAACGACAATCTGTTGGTAAGCAAGGGGAGAAACAAATTATAGCAAGCAATATTGATTACGCCTTTATTGTGCAGGCTGTCGACCGGGATTTTAGTATTAACAGAATAGAACGATATCTGACCATTTGCAACACGTCAAAGGTCAAACCAATTGTCATTCTCAACAAAATAGACCTGGTAAGCGAGGCCGAATTAACAAAGATGATTAGCAGCCTTCGCGAACGGGTACATACAGCGCCCATATTGGCAATTAGTAATGCATCTCATAAAGGGATTGAAGAACTGAAACAGATTATAGAAAAAGCTAAAACCTATTGTTTGCTGGGCTCATCGGGAGTCGGCAAATCGACCCTCTTGAATCATCTTTTGGGTAAAGACCTGATGCGTACAGATGCCATAAGTGAAAGCTCAAACAGAGGCAAACATGTTACCAGTCATCGGGAGATGCATATCCTGGAAAATGGTGGGATTATAATTGATAATCCAGGAATGAGAGAAGTTGGAATTGCCGATTCGGCCAGTGGCTTAGAAATTACATTTGAAACCATAGTCGCATTAGCGAAGCGATGCAAGTTTAAGGACTGTACACATACAACTGAAACCGGCTGTGTGATTGTGACAGCCCTCGAAAGTGGGGAGATAGATACCTTGTCCTACGAAAACTACTTGAAAATGGAACGGGAAAAAGAGCACTTTGAATCGACTGTTGCTGAAAGGCGTAAAAAAGACAAAGATTTTGGTAAGATGATTAAGAACTATAAAAAAGACAAAAAAAATAAGAAGAATTGAGTACAATCATATAACTAAAAGAACAGGCCTGAATTCAGATGAAGCCTCGCTGGCGAGTGGTAGGACTTTGTTGTAATTGGTGACGAAGCTTAGAAAGAATATTATAACACATTTTATTAAAAATATAAACGATCAAACAGATGAAGAAAGAAATTAAATATTCGGTCATTTTTATTGTGATTGTACTCATTCTTAGTTGGAGTCTCACGATGTTCTTTTTTTCAAAACCGGAAACAGTGCAATTATTTCCTTTAGTGATGTTTATTCCTGCAATCGTGGGCATCATTATAAATTCGATACGCTATAAGTCGTTTAAATTGGTTTTTAAACCTATAACGACTAGGATAAACCTGAAATCAATTTTATTCTCACTCATTTATCCTTTATTATTTATTGGATTAGTGGCTATCGTCCTTTCTTTAACAGGTATCGGTAAATTTAATTCAGACAAACTATCGGAATTAAGTAATTTCCCTTCAATTGAGATGATAATCATTGGATTTCTCTTAATGTTTGGTGAAGAATATGGCTGGAGAGGTTTTTTATTGAAAGAATTAGCGACAGCTAAAGGGAAAATATACAGTGCAATAGTTGTAGGTATCGTTTGGGCGTTATGGCATGGGCCAGTTGTATTTGGATTAGCTAATCAGACAAATATGGAAAACCCACTTTTGATTTCAGTTATACAGATGGGGGCAGTCTTTGTTTTCTCACTACCATTTGCATATTCGTATTTTTTAACAAACAATATATTACCTCCTATGATATTTCATTTTGTCTGGAACTTTTATAACCCAATGATACTTGGTAATATCTACCAGAATCAGCCAGGAATTATAGAGGGAAATATGATTTATATTAATGGTGAGGGCCTGGCGGGAATAATTTTTGGCTCAATATTTATAATATGGTATATCAATACATTTAAAAAGAGCTCAATTAAGAGCATTACGAGTTAAATATGGTCAGAAATACAAGCTGCCATAACAACTATGCGTTCATATACCATAGGCAGTAGTCCCTATGGGGTGGGACTGAAAGCTTAGTTAAATTGATGAATACCTGCAAGCCCATTTGAAATCACGAACGTCTTTAAAATCGACTTCGAAATTTTGCAAAACCATTAGACCTAATATTTTAGAAACTACGATGCAAAAACTACATTTGAGTCTGATATTAATTTTTCTTGCCGGAACGCTCTTTGGACAAAAGAATTTTAGTGCAAAGGAAATTCAAGAGGATATTGATTTTTTTCAGAAAACACTGGTTGAAGTTCATCCTAATCCTTTTAAAACATTATCAGAAACCTCCTTTAATCATCAATTAGAACTTGTAATAAATCAGTTAAACTATCCTTGTTCGCAAAAGGATTTTTATCTTATGTTTTCCCCAATAGTGGCAAAACTTGGTGACGCACACACGGGTGTATATTATTATCCTCAGAATATTCTATTATTTCCTTTAGAATTAAAAAAAGTCCAAAATAGGATTATTATTTCATGCAATTTTACCGACAACAAAAGCATCCAGCCGGGAACGGAATTAGTTGCAATAAATGACATTAGTACGATAGAAATTATCGATAGCTTGACCAATTATGAATCAGGTGAAGTTAGGTCATTGAGAGAAGATTTCTTACTATCATCAGACTTCCCCTATCTACTTTACACAGTATATGGTTTCAAAGACACTTTCAAACTAACATTGAGAGTAAAAGATGAAGTATTTACCAGCACAACAAAAATAAATGGCCTTTTGTCAGACTCTCTTGATGTTAAAAAAGAAAGCTTAGCCAAACAACCCTTCAGTATGTTTATTAATGAAAATATGAACTTGGCTCTATTAACCATTAATACCTTTGAATACGGTTATTTAGATGAATTTAAAATGTTTTTGAAGAATTCAATTCATAAAATAAAAGGAAAATCTATTTCTAATTTAATTATAGATATAAGGGAGAATGATGGAGGAAGTTCATCTTTAGGTGATGAGTTATTAAGGTATATTTCAGACAAAGAGTTTTGTCAAGAATCAAAAGAAATATTAAAAGTTAGTCAATCATACTTAAATCAAAACGACAGCAAGTTAAAAGATCGTATTGGGAGTATAAAAACAACGATTACAGGATTAAATCATTTAATCAAACCATATCCTTGCAATAAACGATTTAGTGGACAAGTCTATATTCTTATTGGTCCTCATACATTTTCTGCAGGCTCTGAATTTGCAGTTGCAGTTAAAGATTATGGTTTAGGTATTTTTATTGGTGAAGAAACAGGAGGAAGGGCAACTTCATTTGGTGAAATGCAAGGTTTTTTTCTTCCTAATACTAGGCTGCGTTTTGGAATATCTTGTAAGAAATTCTTTAGACCCAATCAAACGGATGATGGAAAAGGAGTAATGCCTGATTTTTATGTTCCTCGAAATTTTGAAGACCTCTGTCATAATATTGACACTGTTTTGAATTTTACGAAGAATTTAATTTTAGATAATGGGCAATGATGAAAAAATGACATACGATAAGGAAAAATACAAAATTTGGGATTGGAAAAGCCCTGGGATTATCCAAAATGTGACTTATGGGGAATGATCTAATTTTTGAAACTGTTAGTAATTAATAAGACAATTGTGATTATGGATAAGAAAAAAGGAAAACTCAAGAAGATTATATTCGGTATTGTTGGAACAATAATTCTTTTTATAATAGTTGTGATTGCCAACTTAATAATTTTTGAAAAGCGAGCATCGGTTGTTTCAAAAGGGCAACCCATAGAAAATTATAAGGGGTCGAATTGTGCGCTTTTAGTCGTAGATATCCAAGAAGCGACAACAGGAGAAGTTTCAACGAATCCTTTCTATTCGATGAACTCTGACTCTTTAATAAAAAATATCAACCGTATAACTGATACTTTTAAGAACAGAGATTTCTTAGTTGTATACATCAGAAGTGAAATTTCGGATCCATTAATAAATCTATTAAATAATTCATTTGCAAAGGGGAGTTTGGGAGCCAAATTTGATAAGCGGATGAAATTCGATTCAGGTTTGGAAGTTATTAAAAGTAGAAATGATGCCTTTATTGATACGGAACTTGATCGTATTTTGACGGGTAATAGAATAAGTGAATTATATCTTGTTGGCTTAGATGCTGCTTATTGCATAAATATAACCTCTGAAGCTGCGCAGAATAGAAATTATACGGTTAAACTTATCGATGAAGCAATTTTATCAGAATCAGAAACCATGAAAGATAGTATGATGGTAGATTTTAAAGAAAGAGGAATTAAGATTATAAGCATAGACAGCATCAATATAATGAAATAGAAAATACGAAAGCCTCACCTTATATATACATGGCCGTTGACGTGCAGTTTGAAAGCTTAGTTCAATAAATGAACACCAGCTAGCCCATTAAAATGACTCACGCGCTTTATTTTGAGATTTAATAATTTGAAAAAAATAGATCAAAGTTATTTGATAATGAATGATAATGCTCGTACAAGCAATTGGATAAATAAAAATTTGAAAGAGCTTTCGCAGCTTAGTGGTAAACAAGGGATTGAAATCCTGCATAAATGTGGCGGAGCTTGTTGCGAATCGTCCGATCTTTACCAGGGGGCTTGTCAAGTCAGAAATGAAAATGCCTCTGAAACGGATATGGATGTTCTTTTTAATGCTTTTAAAGCGGACTATTGCAATTCAGACGATCTTACAAAAGAAGGGAATACAATAAGTTTGATATTTGAATCCTGTACCTGTCCTATGGTCAAAAATGGAGTGAAGGATGCATTTCTGTGCAACTGTACAGTTGGCTACTCTAAAAACTTATTCGAGACCTTATTTGATAGAAAAGTGAGAGTCGATTTGGAAAAATCGATTTTAAGAGGAGACTCTATTTGCAAGCAAATCATCACTGTTATTTAAAATAATCTTTCTGTGCCAATACTACAGATTTTTAAAGTATAATAATAAAATTTAAGAATAATGAATCAACCAAATCCATCAGCAGCTTTTTTGCCATTAATTTTAATCTTTCTGGTAATTGCCATAGCTGTATATAAACTCGCAAAAGAAAAAGGAAAAAATGTTGCCCTATGGACAATGCTAGCATGTATTCCTATAGTAAATATCATAAGTGTTATATATATAGTGGGTGCGACAAATTCAAGGCTCGAAGCTAAAATTGACAGGTTGTTAAAAGAGTTGGATAGGGAAGAGTAAGTTAAAGAAGGGGTTATTTGATCGTTAAAGAATAAAAACATATGGGCGGATCGGGTAGTTTATTGAATATGATAGTAAGCATGAGACAGAATCGTGCTAACAGGCCATCGAATAGACAAAAGTTTAGATCGGATACTGGTGATATTCATTATAAAAATCATGCTAAAGTTCTACATTTTAAAGAAGTCCCTAAAGAGGAATTGGAGCGGATAAAAAAAGATATCAGAGAGAAATCGCGAGCAGAACAAAGGAAGTTGACTGTAGTCTTTATTGTTGTTGCTGTACTGGTATGTACTTTAATGTTTATTCTTTTTTATTGAAAGAAGAATCATGCCAGCATGCAGCTCGTGCTTTTGTGAATTAATATACTAAACTGACCAAACTATTTTTAAACAGACTGAAAGAGTTGGATTTATAATGTTTGAGGTAAATAATAAAAACGGCTTGAGCCCTGAGGATCTAATTGTTCCGATGAAGTTCACTTTTTTATTACAATTAAAACATTACTCAAGTCTTATAATTGACCTTTCCTGATACACATCTTACAAATGATGGTGAGATTTTAAATAATTAATACGGTAATATTAAATGTGACAAAATATTTTATGAGAAAAAAAATCATCAACAAAAGAGTCCTTTTTGAATTTGTATCAATAAGCTTTGCGGTATTTTTAGGTATGATGTTGAATACATGGAAAGAAGCAAGAGATAACTCTGAACTTGCCGAAAAATCAGTGCAAAATATAAAGACTGAAATATTAAATAACAAAGAAGAAGTTGCTGAACTTTTACAAGCTCATAGGGGGCATCTGATAACTGTGGATAGTTTAATACTCGAAATGGAGGACTCAATAAAGGTGACAAACCGAAGTGTAAGTTTGAAATTCAGATTAATCAATTCGACCTCCTGGGAGACAGCCAAACTCACGCAAGCTGTAGCCTATATGAATATAGATCTGGTAACAAAGGTTTCCGGAACATACAAATATCAAGACTATTACGATGATTTGGTAAGAAAATATGCACAAGAGAGAATGACATCTGTTCCCGAAGCATATAATAAAAGTACACTGGAAAAGTTGCAAGTTTTTATTGCATCAATAATAGACATAGAAGATAATTTGCTTGAATATTACGACGATATTTTAAAGTCAGATCTTTTGCCTGAGATGGATACTAAGAGCTAGGAAAGTTTGATGAGCTAGGAATAGAGACGCAATTATTGTGACTCTATTTTTTTTAGAATACGATTTATTATGGTGATAGGCCTGTAATATATCGCGTATAACGAGAAAGACATAATGGATATAGAATAGAATTGAAATGCTGGAATAATTAGTCTAATTTGGGTTTTTGATTGTAACCAAAAAAATATTTTTATTGTCTAATAAATGCTTTGATTAGGAATCATATACAAACCAAAATTAATTAATATGAATGACAATTATTCGAAGAAGCTAAGTGCGCTTCTTGTTTGTTTTTTATTGCTTTCGGCCTATGTCCGGGCGCAGGGCACGCGACTTTTGCGTCAGCCCACACTATCTGAAACACATATTGCTTATACCTATGCAGGCGATTTGTGGGTATCTGATATCAGTGGCGCCCAAACCTTACGTTTAACCAGTACACCAGCCGTTGAAAGCGATCCGCATTTTTCTCCCGATGGTCAGACCATTGCTTTTACATCGAATCGTTCGGGGGTGAATGCCGTTTATACGGTTTCAGTTAAGGGAGGCGATGTGAAGCGTTTGACCTGGTATCCTGCTTCTGCTAATGCACGCGGCTGGACTCCTGATGGGAAACGGGTATTGTACGCTTCAACTCGTGAAACAGCACCATCTAACTTCGATCGTTTATGGACCGTATCACGCGATGGCGGCGTATCGACAATGCTAAATGCACAGTGGGGAACCAAAGCTTCATTTGCTGCTGATGGCAAGCAGATTGTGATTGATAAGGTTCGTCGTTGGGATTGGGAATGGCGCGCCTACCGGGGTGGACAAAATACGCCACTGATTATTCTGAATCTTGAGGATTCAAGTGAGAAATTGCTTCCCAATGAATCGACAACTGATGTTCAGCCTGTTTGGATAGGCGATAAGATCTATTTCCTTTCGGACAGAGACTGGGCGATGAATATTTGGATGTATGACACCAAGACCAGTGAATTAAAGCAAATCACGACATTCAAGGATATTGATATCAAATCGCTTTCGGGTTATAAGGATAAACTTGTTTTCGAAAGAGATGGTTATTTGCAAACTTATGATTTGGCTTCAGGAAAAACAACACAGCTTGATATTGAGCTTAGTGGTGATTTCCCTTGGGCAAGAACCAAGTGGGAAGATGTGAGTGATCGTATTGCATCGGCGTCACTATCTCCAACGGGTAAGCGAGCCATAATGTCGGCACGTGGAGAAGTGTTTACCGTGCCGGTTGAGCATGGCGATGCGAGAAACATCACCAATAATTCAGCTGCAGCTGATCGCGCTCCTATTTGGTCACCCAAAGGGGATAAAATTGCATGGTTTTCGGATGTGAATGGAAAAGGCTATCAATTGATGATTGCCAATCAGGATGGGCTATCAGAGCCTGAAGCCATATCGATTGAAGAATCGAAAATGGCCTGGGAGCCAGCCTGGTCACCTGATGGGAAGTTTATTGTGTTTACTGACGATGATGTGCGTATTCGTTTGGTTGATATCGAAGCTAAGCGTATCAAGACCATTGATGTAGGGGGTAATAATTTTGAGCGTGGCGATCTGGGCCTAACCTGGTCGAAAGATTCTAAGTGGATTGCTTATGCGAAATCGGGAGCCAATAATTTCCGACGTATTTGTATCTGGTCGATGGCTGATGATCGGGTGAGACCGGTTACCAACGAATTGGCAGATGCTTTTTCACCTGCCTGGGATGCCGATACGCATCATCTTTATTTTCTGGCAAGTACTGATTTAGCCTTGTTTTCGGGTTATGTGAATACCTCAGTCATGGGAGCAAAGGCACCCAACTACGAGGCTTATGTTGTGAATTTGCGTAAGAAAGATGCTTCGCCTTTTGAACCAAGAAGCGATGAAGAAAAGGCGCCAAAAAAAGAGGATAAAAAAGAAGCTAAGGATAAGAAAAAGGATGATAAATCAGCGAAAGTCAAGGAAAAAGCCGATAGCCTGATGCAGATTGATTTTGATGGTATTGAGCGAAGAATTATTCCTCTACCTATGGAAAAAGGGAAATATCGTTACATCTTGGCTGGAACCAAAGGCATTGTATTTATTGCTGAAGCCAGTCCTAAAGGGAGAACCTCTACGCTACATAAATTCGATTTAAAAGAGAGAGAAGCAAAGGAGTTTGTTTCCGGTGTTCGATCTGTTTCGATTTCGGCGGATGGAAATCAGATGTTAGCTAAAATGGGATCGGCCTGGAAAGTGATTGGAACGAAAGGTCCCAATGGAAAAAGTGCGAAGGTTTTAAAGGTAAATTTGAAAACACAGCTCGATCGTATGGCTGAATGGAATCAGATGTTTGAAGAAGCATGGCGATACCAGCGCGACTATTTTTATGATCCCAATATGCACGGCAGAGATTGGAACGAGGTTTACGAACGTTATACACCTCTTGTACCTTACATCAAACATCGCAGTGATTTAAATTATGTACTCGATCAGGTGAATGGTGAACTTTCGGTAGGTCATAGTTTTGTTTTTGGTGGCGATTTCCCTAAAACCGATAGTCCGTCGGTGGGTTTATTGGGAGCTGATCTGGTGGCCGATGGCAAGCATTGGAAGATTCAGCGCATTTATACCTCAGAGAGTTGGAACCCTGACTTGTCTAGTCCGTTGGATCGTCCAGGAATGAAAGTGGAAGAGGGGAATTATATCGTTGGCGTTAATGGTAAGGAAATCAGCAATAAACAAGACTTTTATAAGGCTCTTGATGGAACAGCCGGTCAGCAAACGGTTCTTCATATCAATAACAAGTCTGATTTTAAAGGTTCCTGGAAAATAACGGTGAAACCTATAAGTAGCGAAAGAGCCCTTCGTCAACGCGCCTGGGTTGAAGACAACCGACGTTTGGTTGATAAGCTTTCCGGCGGACGATTGGCTTACATTTGGGTGCCGAATACTTCAAATAATGGCTTTATCTCCTTCAATCGCTACTATTTTGCTCAGCAAGATAAGGAAGGAGCTGTGATTGATGAACGTTTTAATGGCGGCGGATTATTGGATGACTATATGGTTGATTTGATGAGACGCGAAACAAGAGCTTGTTTAACCAACGAGGTGCCGAATGGCGATCCGATTCGTTTGCCTGCCGGAATTGTTGGTCCAAAAGTCTTAATCATTAATGAGCTAGCCGGATCGGGAGGTGATTTCTTCCCATGGGTATTCAAGCATCAGAAAATTGGCCCAGTGGTTGGTGCACGTACCTGGGGTGGTTTGGTTAAATCGTCAGTACATTATCCCTTGGTAGATGGGGGTGCACTAACGGCTCCTGATAATGCCGTATTTGATCCAAACAAAAACGAATGGGTTGGCGAGAATAAAGGTATTTCTCCAACAATAGAGGTTCGTCAGGATGCACAATCCTTAAACAAGGGTATCGATCCTCAGTTGGAGCGTGCTGTTAAGGAGGCGCTTTCTCGTTTGTCTAAGACAAAAAGAAAAATAACCCCACCACCATTTTCAACACCTGCACTTAAGAAGTAGAACGGAAATGTGTATTGAACAGTTAGCCGAATCTGAAATGCGTTTCAGATTCGGCTTTTTTTTATGGGGAATCTGTTCTTTCATATTTGATATGATTCTAATATTCTGATAACATGATAAGTGTATCTGCGATCTTAGGTTTGTGCTACAGAGTTTCGAAGACAGATAAATTTAGGTGTAAATAAACAGATCACATTATTGTTATCTTTTCTATAGTTTTCCTACTTTCGCACTCCCAATCCAAAGAAATCAGAACTCCTATTAGATCAAGTGAAGAGCGTTTCGTTCATTGACTCGTCGTATCTGGTTAAAGCGTCCTGTTTTCAGATTATGCTAACATTCCATTGCATGTCTATCTGAATCCCATTCGAGGATTCTCAATATAACTAATATTAATTAATTTAAAATGTTTGATTCTTTTGTCATCGTTCTTGCCTTTTCGGCACTTTTTAGTCTTATCAATACCAAATATCTGAAGTTAAGTCCGACCATTGGGATGATGATATTGGCACTTGTTATGTCTGTTTTTATTCTTTTAGTTAAGGAATTTGCACCTTCGGTTTACCAATTTATTCCAACTTTTGAAAGAGATATTCACTTTAGAGAGTTTCTGCTGGAGATTATACTGAGTTTTTTGCTCTTTGCGGGGGCTATGCACATTAACATTAAAGATTTACAAAAGCAGAGAAAAGCCGTTTTTGTTTTTGCGATTTTCGGAACCCTTATTTCAACATTTTTGGTTGGCACACTAACTTTCTATGCAGCTCATTTGTTTTCATTGAACATCCCTTATGTTTATTCTCTATTATTTGGGGCACTCATTTCACCTACCGACCCGATTGCGGTACTTAGTATTTTGAAGAATTACAGTGTGAGAAAAGATCTTCAAATGAATATTGAGGGGGAATCTCTGTTTAATGATGGTGTGGGTATGGTTCTTTTTGTTGTGATCCTGCAAGTTATCAATAGGGGGTATATGAATGTACAGTTTGATGAGGTGATCTTTCTTTTTCTGAGAGAGGCTCTTGGAGGGATTGCTTTTGGTTTGTTAATTGGATTTTTAGGCTTTCAGATTCTTAAAAGAACCGAAAACAATGCGAAGACTCATGTCATGCTAACCATAGTTATGGCATCGGGAGGGTATTCATTAGCTGAAAATATTCATGTTTCACCAGCTTTGGCCATGGTTGCTGCCGGATTATATCTTGGAAACATGATACATAGTAAGTCGTATTCAAAAAAGAATCTGATGCAATTGGTGACATTTTGGGACGTTTTGGATGAAATTTTAAATGGGGTGTTGTTTGTACTGCTTGGATTTTTTATAACATTAATAAACCCTTCAGTTGTTCATATCCCATTTGCCATCGTCACGATACTTGTTGTTTTAATAGCGAGGTATATTTCAGTTTTAGTTCCTTTCCAGCTTATCAAACATTCCAATAAAAAGGTGAACCGAAAAACGATTTTAATCCTGACTTGGGGTGGTTTGAGAGGGGCCTTGGGAATTGCACTAGCCTTATCCGTTCCTCCGGAACATTTTGGTGACTTATTTGTTTTTCTGATGTATTCCGTGGCCTTGTTTTCAATTATTATTCAAGGATTAACAATTGGTAAGTTGGTGAAAAAGCTGGATCTGGTTAATCTGAAGGATGTTAAGTAACCAATTAGGCTTATTGAATCAGAGTAAACAACCTTCTTTACGATCAATAAAAAATCCGAACTCATATGAGTTCGGATTTTTTATATCTGTCTCTTTTAAGAAGAAAGACGATTTATTTCTCTGTGAAATTATAAAGCTTATTATGGAAGAGGTAACTCGCCGTTTGGTAATACGTAATGGCGTCGCGTAATTCCTCTTGATTGAGTTGCGTTACGTGCTGTTCCAAATTGTCAACCTGAAAGGCTTCGGTTCTTTTAGTTGGGACTTGGACCGTTAGTTGATTGTGTTGTAACAAACCAATTTTTTGATAGGTTCCCAGAAGGGCACGATCAGGCTGATCCAACAGAATATCCTTACCAAAGAATTTCGATTTGTAATCCATATTCAACAGCCCCAGAATTGTAGGTGCAAAATCGATTTGTGAAGCCAATGTGGCGTTTTCACCTGGCTTAATAATAGCTGGAGCATACACGATTAGAGGAATGTGGTATTTCTTGACCGGAAGCGATGTTTTTCCTGCACTCGATGCACAATGGTCTGCGACCACAACAAAGATGGTATTCTCAAACCAGGGATGTTTTTTAGCCTCGCGAAAGAATTTAGCAATGGCATAATCGGTGTATTTTACAGCGCCCTTTCTTCCCGAATGAGATGGAATATCAATACGACCCTCAGGATAGGTATAAGGGCGGTGATTGGAAGTGGTCATGATGAAGTTGTGGAAAGGCTGTCCTTTTTTATATAAGCTATCCGCTACTTGTGTCGCTTTTGCAAATAAGTCTTCATCACAAACTCCCCAGGCATTTTCAAACGTAATTTCATCGCTTGAGAAATCTTTGTGATCGATAATATCATACCCGCTATTACCAAAGAAATAGTTCATATTATCGAAATAACCATTACCCGCATAAATAAAATTGTTGGCATAGCCTTTCGATTTTAGAACATTACCTAAGGTGAACATGTTTTCGTTATGCGGACGCTTTACGATAGAAAAACCAGGTGTTGGCGGTAAAGACAGGGTCAGAGCCTCCATACCTCGAACGGTACGTGTCCCTGTTGCATAAAAGTTGGTGAAAAATAAGGATTGCTGGGCAATGGTATCCAAATTAGGCGTGATGTTGTTTGTGTTACCAAAGCGTTTAAAAAAAGAACCACTTAAACTTTCAACTGTAATCAGCATTACATTATAATGTTTATCCTCACCTGGATAGGTAATCTGACGGGTCACATCAAGAACATCCTCGCTGGTAAAGGTACTGTTTGGGGTCTTGATAAGCTCACGCAGATGAGTGAAGGCCTCTTTGTTGTCGATGTCCTTATAAAAGGCTTTATAATCCAACTCATTGTTTCTGAAAGCAGAAAAAATCTGATAGATTCCGTTGTGAGCGAGTTCATTGGAATAGGTGTTATCCATAATCTCAGCTGTGCTTTTATTAACCGAATAGAAAGCCAGTAGGGGTAAAAGCCACAGAATAAGGCTGAGTTTTAAACGGGAAACAAAGCGAGATTCCGAGTTGATACTTTTATCGAAATGTTTTTTTACCAAAGCGAAAATAGCTGCTGAAAGCAGCAACATGCCAAGAATAATGATGGGCATTGGGTAAGACTCTCGTATATTTGAGATGACTTCGTGTGTATACACCAGGTAGTCAACGGCAATAAAATTGTAACGAACACTAAATTCTTCCCAAAAGAACCACTCACCAATTCCTGAAAATACTAGAATACCTATGGTGATAATGAAAAATACATAAGAAATCCATTTGTGTATTTTCGTACTAAAAATACGATCCGGAACGATTAGTAGGTAGAATACAAAGGGAATTATGAAGTACGAAATGGTTACCAAATCGTAGAATAAACCATACAGATAAATTTGGAAGATGTGAATCAAACCGGGATCTGAATTTTGAAAATCACCAATCAGGAGTATCGTTCGAATAAGAAAAGAGAGGGTTATAAATATCAGACTGAATAGGAGCAGACCTCCGTAGCGTGATTGCAGAATACTTTTAAATCTCATACTGTATAATTTGTATTTATATTATAGGGGCCAAATATACATTGTCTTTTTGATAAAAACCTAATATTTATACCTGCTGAAGTTAAAAAAGACAAACAACTCTTAATATTAGTCATTCTAATTAGATGTCTTATAGGTCTGAAATATTAAGTCAATAATCAACTGATATGATAGAGCTCTGTATTGAATTTTATATTCATTACAGAGCTCTTTTTTTGCTTCACGATAAGTCGTGTTGAAAAAGTTAATTTGACTGAATTTTGTTTGGTGGAATTTAATGATTGAGTCAATTATTTCAAGATTATAATGTCCCTTAGACCTTATTTTTGCTGTGTTATAGATATAAATATCGATTTTGAATTTGTGTGTGTCCAGTTGTTAAAAATACATAAGAGCATTATATGCTTAACTTATTATTTTAATTTTTTGATAAGTTTATGATGAATTTATGAGGGCGATTTTGTAAAACATATAAAGTTTGATCTAATCTGTAACTTTTTTAGCGCTCATTCGTTTTGATATCATAAAAAAACAATAAATCGATTATGACAAGAAATCTACTTAGTATTCTTTTACTCTTCTGCTCATTATGGGGGCATGCACAGCAATTATCAGGGCTTATCAGCAATTCCGAGGGTAAGCCTATTTCTTTTGCCAACATTTATATCAAGGAACTCGCCACAGGAACCACTTCGAATATCGACGGGGAATACCAGTTGCCTTTGCCTGAGGGAAAGTGGCATCTTTCTTATCGTTATTTGGGTTATAAAACCAAAGAGGTGATAGTGAATATGTCGAAGAATGATTTGGAGATGAATGTCTCACTTGCTTCACAAACCTACCAACTGAAAGAGGTTAAGGTTTTGGCTAGTGGTGAGGATCCTGCTTATTTTGTGATGAGAAAGGCCATAGCCATGGGGGACTATTACAGTAAGCAGGTGAGTGAATACAGCAATATGGTTTATCTAAAAGGTTCGGGTAAAGTGACCAAGGTGCCGGGCCTTTTTAAAAAGAAGCTGGCCGAGGAGGGCATTACAGCCAACAAAACCTTTGTGACAGAGAATATTTCTAAAATCCATTTTCTTTTACCCAATAAGGTTGAGGAAGAAGTGATTTCAATCCGATCTTCGGGTTTGGATAATGAGGCTAACCCGATGCAATTTATCACAACCAATTTGTATAATACCCGTGATGATGGTTTTATCTCGCCATTGGACAAATCGGCTTTCACGGTTTATAAGTTTCGACTGGAATCGGTGTTCGAAGATCAGGGACGGACAATAAACCGGATTAAGATCACGCCAAAGCGAAAAGGGAGGGATTTGTTTAAGGGCTATTTGAATATTGCGGAAGATTATTGGAACATTCACTCTGCCGATTTAAAATTGAAACTGCCTATGACTGATGTGCACATGCGTCAAATGTATGCGCCCGTGAGCGAGGATGTTTGGATGCCCATGAGTTTTGATTTTAGTATTAAGTTTGAGGGAATGGGTTTTGGTATGAACGGGATGTATGTGGCTTCGATTAAGGATTATAAAGTGACATTGAATCCAGATTTGGATCATGACTATTTGAAACAAGCGGAGCTTGCCAAAAAACAGGAAGCCGCAGCAGTTGCTGAATTGACTAACCAAGCTGAATCGAAAGTTTTATCGGTGAAGGAGAAAAAGCGGAAAGATGAGATTCAGAGCTTATTGGATAAAAATGATATGAGCAATGCCGAGATGCGCAAACTCTATCGTTTAATGGAAAAAGATAATCAGAAAGAGAAAAAAATAAAGGTGAAGGAGCCTTTGGAAATTAAGATTGAAAAGGTGAAAATGGCTAAGGATGCCAAAGAGAAAGATTCTTTGTATTGGGCTGAGATGCGTCCGATACCCTTGTCAAGCGATGAAAAAATCAGTTTTATAAAAAAGGATTCCATCAGCCTGATTCGAAATAGTCCTGAGTATAAGGATTCAGTCCGTCAGGCCAATCGGAAGTTTAAGTTCAAGCATATACTCTTCGGAAAAACGTATAAGTACAAAGAGAGTCAGTCCCAATTGTCGACTCCGGGTTTGCTAAGTTTTGATAAGATTTCCTTCAATACGGTGCAGGGGATTACATTTAATGCGCCATTTTCCTATACCAAGAAGGATACCCTGGGACACTACTTTGATATCAATACCGATTTCACCTATGGGTTCTCAAGAGAACATCTTGATTTTTCAGTGGGAGGCCGATACCGTTACAATGGGATGAAGCGGGCCTGGCTTGGTTTTGAAGCCGGAAGTAAAGCGGTTGATTTTAACGGACAAACGGGGATCGATCCCATGCTGAATGCGATGGCTTCGCTTTATTTTAAGGATAATTACCTGAAGCTTTACGATAAGAATTTTGTGAACATATGGCATCAGACTGATTTAGCCAATGGGTTAAACCTATCCACCAAGCTGGAATATGCAAATAGAAAACACTTGGTTAACCATTCAAATCTTTCTATAACTAATCCCGATCATAAGTCATATAGTCCAAATATCCCGGAGGGCGTAGCGACCAATTTAGTTGGAGATAACAAAGCTTTAACTTTTATGGCCAGGTTGGAGTACACGCCACGCCATCGTTATTCAATAGTTAAGGGTACAAAACGAATGACTTCATTTCATCAACAACCAACTTTTGCTTTAGCATATCGGATGGGAGTTAAAAATCTTTTGGATTCGGATGCCGATTATGCTTTGTTGCAGGCTTCTGTCAAACAAGAATTGCCTTTGGGTTTCAACGATTATTTGTCTTACTCTGTTAAAGCCGGGCGTTTTCTGAATAAAAACAAAGTGTTCTTTGCCGACTATCATCATTTTAATACCAGTAAACCAACATTGATGTTGGGTGGAGGTTTGAGCACCTTTCGCCTGTTGGATTACTACAAAAACTCAAGTACAAACGATTATGCTGAGGCACATGTCCAATATACTTCGGATCGGTTTATATTGAAGCGTTTGCCGATTCTTAACAATGCTTTGGCGGTACAGGAAAGGGTGTTTGCCAATTATTTAACTCAAGCAGGACGGAAGAACTATTGGGAAGTGGGCTATGGTTTGTCGCAGATTTTCTTGTTACTTGATCTCGAAGTGGTTTGGAGTTTTGATGGCAATCAACATCAGGACACGGGTCTTAAAATTAAGTTGAATTTTTAAGTTGATTGTATAAGTATATCTATACGTTAGCTGTGTATTTAAAGAAGTATTAGAGGCTTGGACTTTTATAGTCTAAGCCTTTTTATGATAGAATTTTTTCTCCAAATTGTTGATTTTATAATGCTTCCAGACTGTGTTTTGTGAATTATTTCCTTAAGTCGTATTCATCGATTAACTCCAGCGTATCAGGATTCTTGACTCTAACATGAATTTTAGAGCCCTCCACATCGATAAGGACAAGAGCATTCTGGGTGGAGAAATTTCGAACATGCTTCATCCATGGTGTTTTTTCCTGTGCATAATAGGGCGCACCGGCTGCACCGTTGTTGATTTGGTAAAATGTTCTTGACAGTTTCACTTTCTCATGATTATAGGTTTCCGGATAGCGATCCATTTCTTCGGTAATGGTCAGCATGTTGTAGTTGTGCTCATCACCCGTAAGTGCGGCTACAGTTTTTGTGCTTTTATTTACAATGATATCCAGTAGTTTGTCCCTGCGTTCAATAATACCTTCATCGTATGTTTTTCCATTGACCGTAGGTCTCATTCGATTATCTCCATTATACCACATATCATCCTTTACATGGCCTCCGTTGGGGAAGAAGGGGGTGTGTACTGTCACAAATACATGATCAATGTTTTCGTCTTTCTCTAAACGTTTCAAGGTTTTTTCAAGCCATTTCATTTGATTGTCCATGATGTAGGCATGCAGGTTGCCACTGACAATGCTTAAGCCTTGTGGGCTGTACCAGTAGTCAGAATTCATCACAACCATGGCTACATTGTCGTAAGTGTACCAAAAAACAGATTCCTTATAGGACGGAAAATCATCTTTACTCTTATCGGGATCGTATTTCGAATTGTCTTCGCTTCGGGGGCCATTCTCAGGCAATACAAAATTATCCTGGAAAAGAGACTCCCCCGAATCATTTGCAAAGGGGAAATGATCGATCAGATAATTAAAATCCCTGATGGTATCATGAAAGATGTAGTTGTAGGCTTCATGATTTCCAAATCCCGGTATAAAAGGGATATAATGCCAATAGGCTTCTACTGCGTGTTTCCAGTTGGCATACTGCAGATTCATGCGTTCTCGGCTCACTTCGTAACCATCGATCAGGTCGCCAGTAAATTGTACAAATTTGGCTCCTTCTGCCATACTGAGCGAGGCAATGCGTTTCATAATATAGGCATTGGTGCCAAAAATATCTCGTTCGCCACCACCTTGTCCCGATCGGGAATCACTGCCATAGGCAAAGGTGAACTTTTTACGACTTCCGGGCGTGGGGGAGGTTTCAAATTTAAAATCGTATTCAAATTCTCCAAGTGTCAACTGATAGTTGTATTGGGTTCCAGCTTCAAGTCTGTTGATTTCTATTTCGTGTTTTATGCTGGCTTTTTTATCGGTAAATGTTTTGTTGTTTGTTTTTATACTTGCCTTCACCTCTTGAGAAGTAACAAAGGAAATAACGCAGCTCTTGTGGGTCAATTTATTTATAAATGGTCCTTCGATGACTGTAGGTACTGCTGTAAATAAAGTGTCTTGATGAATAAACGCAGCTTTGCCATCATATAGAATAAGGCCTTTGTCAGTCATTATTCTGTAACCCAGTATGCCCTTGCCGGATTTTTCCCAACCAATCATGTCATATCTACCTGATAGATTACGTGCAATGGGAATGACGGTTTTTCCATTTACGATGGGAGAACTTTCCCTGAAATAAACCGGTTGTGGAAAGCTGCCATCCTTATAATTGATAAAACCATAGTAGAGCGTTCCGTTTAGATCGGGAATTTTAAAATCGAATTCCAGTCCTGCTTCTGTTCCTGTTATATTGTTGTAAAAGTCGGAGAAATGGAAGTAATCTCCAGCAGCTTGTGCATATATCTTCTGATTGGACATCTGTAGAAAAACGCCATTTTCATCTGATCCTATGTTGGAATAAACTTCCGGAACCTCTTGAGCCTTTAGGGGGAATACAAAGAGTAGGCTGCAAGCCCAAGTCAATACTTGTTTCATGGTATCTTATTTTTTTTTTTGGTTTAATGTCTTGATTTCATTAAAGATACAACATGAAGGGGAGTGATGCAGATTTTTTAGATGAATTTGATGTTAATTCTATTGAAGATGTATGATAAGAAGGGATTCGGCTTTGTTTTAAATTGTTGAGGTGTGTGTAAAAATAAAGGAGCCCCTACGGGCTCCTTTGCTTTAAATATATAAACAATTACTTACTCTTTAAGGCTGATAACTTTGCCAAAAAGTTTTGCATTTTCGTTTACTTTTGTTTCGTTACCATACACACAAATAGCATTTTGTGCTAAAATGTCTTCCACCATTTTTTTCATTTCTTTAATATCTTCAGGTGTAGTTGACAAAACGGCAGCACGCTCAGTTTTTAACTCTTCGGGTGTTGTTTTCTCGAAGTAATACTGAATCGCACGTTTTCCTCTTTGTGAAGCTGTCATCGGGCCATCCATACGAGAAATTGTACCAATAATATAACGGGTCATCTCTTTTGCATCGGCATCAAACTTTTCCAAATACTCCGGAGTTTTGTTATAATTATTGATGGTTTCTGATAAATTCGGATCGCGGTAAGAAGCGAAATAAACATTACCGCTATTCGAAATGCCGGCAAAACCGCCATAAGCACCACCAATAACTCGTATCTGCTTTTGTAGCCAGTCGGTTGAAAGCACTTGGTTTAGAACTCTCATTTTACCATTGTATTCGTATCCCAGCTTTTTCAAGTCATAACCTTTAACTACATACTGTACCTTTGATGCCGTTTTTAAACCTTCGTTTTTCTTTTTGAAATCGAATTTCCAATTGTTTAAACTAACTGGCTCATCTTTAAGATTTGAAGTAAGGGTTTTAATGCCTGTAGTGTAAGCCATAAAATCTTTTTCATCACAGGTTACAGAACCAATCGTATTTTTTTTGGTGAAAAGTAAAGCAGCTGTTTTTTCAAGATTTGCAATAAGCTCGTCGCTTTTAGTATCGAAATTCTCCGATAAATCAGTCACGAAGCGGTAGTAGTCCAAGCCACTTGTTTTCTCGCTGTACGCACCATATGTTGAGTAATACGAACGAAGGCGAGTCATGGCATAACCTAAACCGTAATTTTTAATGTTAGACTCAACTCTCGATTGGTGACGGGTAAGCAGTTCTTTCAAACGATCTTTATCGTTTAGTTTTGAATGATTAATGATTTCATTAGCCAATTCAAACATTTTCCCAGCCTTTTCAGCTGTAGCCTTAGTATAAACGGCAAATTTTGGAATGATCTTATCATCAGAGTGATTTTCAAGGAAAGTGGTTGTGTATGTGCTGAAACCACCTGTTTGAATATTCAACGCATTATCCAGTTCACCGTAGGTGTAATTTTCTGTATTTAATTTTCCTAAGAATGAAGATAAGAGTTCTGCATAAGGAATAAGCTCCTTAGGCAATGTGCGGATATCGAAATACAAGTTGCTATATAGAATATTGTTAGTGAAGGTGTTGTGGTGTAAGACCTCTACGTCAGAAATATTCTTTTTATCGATGTCAAACCACTCAATATCACTACTGATATCTGCCAATTCAAGCATTGGGACAGTAGCCATTGCTTCAGGTGTATCCTCTTTTTTCTGGTGTGCAATCAATTCTTTAGTCTGCTCAATTAGCTTTTCCTTTTCTTCTTCGCTTAAGCCATCTTTAAACGCTTTTAACTCTGCTTTTGTTTCAGCAGTTAATTTCGCTTGTAAACCAGGTTCAGGCTTTAAAACCATCAATAAGGCATGTGGGTTGTTTACCAGATATTTGGTTGTGGTTGTTTCAAGAATATTTGTAGTCAGTGCTTTTTTAGCTTCTTCCAAAGGTTTATTATATTCCAGGCCTGGGAATGGATTATCGGCAAACATCCAGCTTTGATAGGATTGTAATAAATACATCATCCCTTTTTGTGGCGTATTGCCTTCTTTCATGTTGAATTCCATACGATTCAGAATGCCTTCAACCATGGTTTTATCAAACCCTTTTTCGGCAACGGTTTTCATGGTAGAAAAAACGATCTCTTTGAATTTGTCTTTATCCTCAGGGTTCGCATTTTCTACTGTAATGTCGAAAACACCTTGTTTAGCTGAATTGTAATAAGCACTCACGTCTCGTCCAATTCCAGCTTCTTGTAAAGCCAGGCGTAGAGGAGCTGATTCATGGTTAACCAAAGCATCGGCTAAAACATCGAAGGTTAAGCTTAAAGCAATATCGGTACCTTCGCCAGCTACAAAACTCATATTTAAGAATGTTTTATCTTTAGTTGAGGCTCCATCAGCTACAGCATAGGTTTTCTCAGCTTCCTTCATTTTATCAAATGGCTTTTGCATAGGAATCTCAATTTTCTCATTTGATAAATTGTAGTTCGCCAAGTACTCTTTGTCGATAAACTGTAGCTCCTTGTCTAAATCAGCATTACCATATAATAAAATGTAGCTGTTGCCTGGGTGGTAATACTTTTTGTGAAAGTTTACAAAAGCTTCCTGAGTAAGTTGAGGAATCGCTTTAGGGTAACCTCCTGATGAAACACCATAGGTATTATCCGGGAAAAGGATTTTATTAATCTGGTAACCCAATTCTCTGCCTGGGTTTGAGAAAGCTCCCTTCATTTCGTTATAAACCACACCCTTGTACACAACTTCATCGTCCTTGCTTGCCAACTCGTGGTGCCAGCCTTCTTGCTGAAGAATTTTAGGATCGGTAAGAAGATTTGGGTTAAAAACCGCATCAAGATAAACATGCATCAGGTTGAAATAATCCTTATCGTTCATACTTGCTACCGGAAAGGTGGTGAAATCAGCACCTGTCATGGCATTCAGAAAGGTATTTAAGGAACCTTTTATCAGAATATCAAAAGGACTTTTTACAGGGAAATTCTTTGAGCCATTCAATACGGAGTGCTCCATGATATGTGGCGTGCCACAATCGTTTTGAGGGGTTGTTTTAAATGCGATATTAAACAACTTATTCTGATCGTCGGCAGCAATTTTAAGCAATCGAGCCCCGCTTTTGTCATGTTTAAACAGCAGGCAGTTGGCATTGACTTCTTCCACAAATTTTTTCTCAACCAGAGTAAATCCATGGTATTTCTCGCCTGATTGAAATTTCTCTTTGGGGCTACAGGCTGTAAATACAGCGAATACTGCCACAAGAAAGAAATATGCAATGTTTCTTTTCATGTTAAATGTTTTAGTGATTGTTATTTTGATTAGTATTTGAGTTTGTAAAATGTGCAATTTTACAAATTGTAGTAAATATAGTAAAATTCAAATTGGCCTAATCATTGGCTTGTGATGATTTATATGTTAATACATATGTTTGTTTAAATAATGCCTGCTAAGACTTGAATTTAAAGCCATTTTTATAATTGTTAAAAAAACATAAGATAAAAATATTTGTTTCATTAAGGAGGGAGTAAGAAGCATATTGGAATAATCAAAGGTGATTTTTTGCTTTTTTAAATGATGATTGCGGGGGAGTGTATTAAATGGATAAGGAAGCGTTAATTTACAATTTCATCTTTTGGTTCAATATTTTGATTTTCATTAAAATTTGAACGAAAGTAGGAGGGATTCCGATTTTCTCGATGAATTATGATGGAATGGAAGCAATTTATTGAGCGAGCTGTATAGGAAATTTATACATTTCTCATTTTGATAATAATCCGCTCTTCCAGTTTCTTAAAATCAAGAGAGAGGGCTTTTTTGCTCTTTAAATCACGAATGCATTGTTCTATTAATAAACTTTGTTTGTGGTATTGTTTACATTTATTACACACTAGTTTGTGTGTTTTTAGTTGAAGTTTTTCTTTAAGGTTTAATTTTAAATGTATATCTCTTTCAATAAGTTCGCTTGCCTTAAGACAAGACAGGAAAAACAGGTGTTTTATTTTTGTTATCATTCTTTATTTTTTTAGCCAGTGGGTTTCAATACAATTTCTCAGTTTTAGTTTGGCTCGATGAACGATTTGCCAAAAATGAGTCGTGTTTATTCCCATTTCCTGCCAAATATTCTCACCTTTTTTTTCTGATAGATATTTAAGTTTTACACAGGTTTGCCAATTTTCGGGTAAAGTCTCAAGGCATCTTGTAAGAATAAATTGGAATTCTTCATCCTTAAGAACGTCCTTTTCATTTTGATGCCAAAATTGTGGTTTCTTGTGAGAATACCAGGTCTTCTGTTGATTAAAGAAAATGGGTAGTTCGTTGGTTTGGGGTAAACCGTTTGAGTTGAGTTTCGTGCGATAAAAATCGATGATTTTAAGGTCTAGTATTGAGAATAACCAGGTTTTGGACGAACTATCCTCTTTAAGCTGGTCAATTTTTTCTAAAGCGGTCAGAAAGGTTTCTTGCACCAGATCTTCTGCAATATCAGTTCGCAGCGTATTATAAAAGGCCCAAGAGTAGAGGTCCTTAGTATGAAGATAAACCAGTGTTTCTAAAAACGCTTTGTCCATGAGTATCGGCTAGATAAACTTTAGTCATTAAAAAATGAGAGTAGCAGTTTTTAGTGTGTGTAGGTGTACTCTAAGATAAGAATAAAATACCAAAAACTCTTTTATTTTTCATTTTGATTCTATTAGCTTGTTATTTAGGATTATATTCCATTTTTACATCTGGCTGGATTCATATTTTTATTGTATATTAAGAATCGAAATATGCTATTAACCAAAGCAAATATCTATGTATACACCCCAAAATAAAATTCGAATTGTGACCACAGCCTCCTTATTCGATGGTCATGATGCTTCCATTAATATCATGCGGCGTATTCTCCAGGCTTCAGGAGCGGAAGTGATTCATCTTGGACACAATCGTTCGGTTCAGGAGATAGTCGATTGTGCTATTCAAGAAGATGTTCAGTCAATCGCTGTAACATCTTATCAGGGAGGGCATAATGAGTTTTTTAAATACATGAGAGATTTATTGCTTGAGCGAGATTCCGGACATATTCGAATCTTTGGCGGCGGCGGTGGTGTGATTCTCCCTTCTGAAATTGAAGAACTGGAAGCTTATGGTATTTCTAAGATTTATTCACCTGATGATGGGCGTGTATTAGGTTTACAGGGGATGATCGATCATTTGCTTGAGAACTGTGATTATCCTACGGGTAAAGAGGTCGGTTTTTCTCTTGATGAGTTAAATAAAACCAATCATTCTTCTTTGGCCAAGATGATCTCTGCTGTAGAGAATTATCCGGAAATGGTTTTTGATTTAATGGAGAAGCTGAGAGTCGAAGAAAAGAAATCCAATTCTGTAATTCTTGGTATTACAGGCACAGGAGGCGCAGGGAAGTCTTCATTGATAGATGAGATCATTCGTCGTTTTTTGGAGGTTTATCCCGATAAGGAACTGGCTATTATATCGGTGGATCCTTCGCGTCGTCGTACAGGTGGGGCACTTCTGGGAGATCGTATTCGGATGAATTCGGTGCATTCCCATCGGGTTTACATGCGTTCTCTAAGTACGCGTCAATCCAATCTTGCCTTATCCAAACACATTAAGGATGTGCTTTGTATCACGAAGCATGCCGGTTTCGATCTGATTATTCTGGAAACTTCGGGTATTGGTCAGTCTGATACAGAGATTATCGATCATTCGGATTGTTCACTTTATGTGATGACGCCTGAGTTTGGTGCGGCCACCCAGCTTGAGAAAATTGATATGCTGGACTATGCCGATTTAATAGCCATTAATAAATCGGATAAGCGGGGGGCTTTGGATGCTTTACGCGATGTGAGAAAGCAGTATCAACGGAATCATTTATTATGGGAATCTGAGCTTGAGAGTATGCCTGTTTATGGAACGGTCGCTTCCCAATTTAACGACCCTGGTGTAAATGAACTTTTCATATCCATTTGTGAGAAATTGAATGCGATTAGCTCGGGTAAATTTGATCTGAGTGGAGCAAATAAATTGGGCGTTAGTGAAAAGATTCAAGTGATTCCTCCATCGCGTGTGCGTTATCTTTCAGAGATCTCAGAAACGGTTCGATTGTATAATAAACGCAGCGAAGAGCAATCAAAAATAGCTGATAAATTGTATTCGCTACAAAAATCAAGAGAAACCATTCATTCGAGAGGTAAAGAAGAGAAGCATTTGTTCGGAAAATTAGATCATTTAATTGGAGAATATGAAGAGAAACTGGACAGAGAAAACCTGAAGATATTAAACAATTGGCCAGAGAAGGTGAAACGGTTTTCGAATGATTATTATACCTACCAGGTGAGAGGAAAAGATTTTAAGATTGAAACAAAAGGGGAAACCTTATCTCATAATAAAATACCTAAAATTACTTTACCCAAATACCGTTCGTGGGGGGATATTCTGAAATGGAATTTAAGAGAAAATGTGCCCGGTGAATTTCCGTATGCTGCAGGTGTTTTCCCGTTTAAGCGTGAGGGAGAAGATCCGACGAGGATGTTTGCTGGTGAAGGTGGTCCCGAAAGAACCAATAAGCGATTTCATTATCTTTCAAAAGGGATGCCGGCCATTCGTTTGTCAACTGCCTTTGATTCGGTGACCCTTTATGGAGAAGATCCACACGCACGTCCTGATATTTATGGGAAGATTGGGAATGCTGGCGTTTCTATAGCTTGTCTGGATGATGCGAAAAAATTGTATTCCGGTTTTGATTTGATGTCACCCATCACTTCTGTATCGATGACCATTAATGGTCCTTCGGCAGCAATGGTTGCCTATTTTATGAATGCAGCTATTGATCAGCAATGTGAATTATACATCAAAGAGAGGGGATTAGAGAAGTCAGTTGAAGAAAAACTTGAAGAGATATTTAAGGCACGAAAAGCCAAACGACCAAGCTATCAAGGACAGCTTCCTGAGGGAAATAACGGACTTGGCCTAATGCTGTTGGGGGTGACCGGGGATATGGTTTTACCTGATGAGGTTTATCAAAAGATAAAGGTAGAAACCATGAGCCGAGTGCGTGGTACCGTACAGGCCGATATTCTGAAGGAAGACCAGGCACAGAATACCTGTATTTTTTCAACGGATTTTTCATTAAAGTTGATGGGAGATATTCAGGCTTATTTTATTGATCATGAAGTTCGAAATTTCTATTCGGTTTCTATTTCGGGCTATCACATTGCTGAAGCGGGTGCTAATCCTATCAGTCAGTTGGCTTTTACATTAGCCAACGGTTTTACCTATGTGGAGTATTACCTTTCACGGGGAATGGATGTGAATGCTTTTGCACCCAACCTTTCTTTTTTCTTCTCAAATGGTATCGATGCCGAATACGCCGTTTTAGGACGCGTTGCTCGTTTGATCTGGGCAAAGGCCATGAAGTTTAAATACGGAGCTGACGAACGCTCTCAGAAGCTGAAATACCATATTCAGACTTCAGGAAGATCCCTGCATGCTCAGGAAATGGATTTTAATGATATTCGAACCACTTTGCAGGCACTTTATGCTATTTACGACAATTGCAATTCTCTGCACACCAATGCTTACGATGAGGCCTTAACGACACCAACTGAGGAGTCGGTTCGGCGCGCTATGGCTATTCAGTTGATTATCAATCATGAATTAGGCCTGGCTATCAATCAGAATCCTATGCAGGGCTCCTTTATCATCGAGGAACTGACCGATTTGGTTGAAGAAGCTGTATTGCTTGAATTTGATCGAATTTCAGAACGTGGCGGTGTATTGGGTGCGATGGAGACCATGTATCAGCGAAATAAGATTCAGGAAGAGTCGCTTTATTACGAACGACTTAAAAATTCAGGTGATTTGCCTATTATTGGCGTGAATACTTTCCTTTCAAGTACGGGATCACCAACCGTTATTCCCGAAGAGGTGATTCGAGCAATTAAGGAAGAGAAAGAATACCAGATTGCATCGATAGAAGGCTTGCATGAAACCTATAAGAAAGAAGCAGCCAGGAGTTTATTGGAACTAAAGGCGAAAGCTACAGGCAATCAGAATATTTTTGAAACCCTTATGGATGCGGCTAAGTATTGCTCCATTGGTCAAATTACTCATGCGCTCTTCGAAGTGGGTGGTAAGTACCGTAGGAATATGTAATTGGTCATATTGCCAAGTTTATAATCTGTACAAAAACAAAATCCCAAGCAGTTATTGTTCTGCTTGGGATTCTGTTTAATAATCTTTTATGGATTTTTTTGTGTCAAAAACTTAATCCTTTTTCAATTCTTTAGCCTTTTTGATTTTGTCTTCCAGATCTTTAACACTTTTTTCAGCCTGATCAATCTTGTCCTTTCTTTCCTTGTATTGTTTTTCAGAAATCTTTTTTTCCTTTTTGTTTTTTTCGAGTTGTTCCTTCGACTTTTTAATTTTTTCCTTTGCTGTCTTTATTTTATCGTTTTTTTCTTTAATCGTTTTATTAAGCTCTTCAGTTTTTTGTTCCTTTAGCAGCTTAGCCTGACGAGCTCTTTCCTGTCCAAATTCTTTCCCTTTTAAGGTTTTATTTTTACCGTAAGCATGTCCTTCTTTATCCATTTCGGATTTAAGCTCTTTTTTATTAGCTTTCATTTTGTCTTTTTCGACTTGTCCTTTTTTTTCCAGATGTTCTTTTTTCTCTTTACTCATTTTCTGTAAAGAGTCTTTTTTCATCTTCACTGCTTTTTCAGTTTTTGCTTTTACCTTTTTGTCTTTTCCCTTTTGAGCAAGTGTTAGTTGGCTTGTGCAAACCATTAGAAAAAAAGATAACAGGATTATCATACACTTTTTCATAGTCGTTTGGATTTAGATTATAATTCGTCTAATAATTCATCAACTTCTTTGGCGCTTTATCGATATCATCCTTAGCTTTTTCTAATTGATGGGTGATAGAGTCGATTTGATTGATTTCGTTTGTTGAATTCTCTACTTTGGGAGCAGCTGTCGTATTTTTTTCAGTTTTCGTTTTTTTCTCAGCACAGGCGAATAAGAACAGGGACGAAATAGCCATAATAAAAAAGGTTTTTTTCATAACTCAGGATTTAAATGATTTTAGGAATGAATTAAAGTTAATGAAAAAGTAGTGATTATCAGTAAATAAAGAATCCCAACCTGCAATTCAGCAGGTTGGGATTCTTAGTTTATTTTAATTTTGATTAGAATATATATCGGACTGATAGGGCAAAACCATCCCCCCATAGTCCTGAATAACCAATTAGGTTTAAGGCTGGTTTCCAGTCCACACTTAAATTAATCGGAATTTCACGAATATTATATTCCAAACCTAAGATTCCGTCTAATCCAAGCACAGTGTAGTTCTTGCCATCGTCACCCCAATGTGCATGATCACCATCCCAAAAGCCGATATGACCACCAAAGCCGTAATACCAGTTAAAACCAGGTTCGTTAAAGGCTCGGGCGTGAATTTCATACAAACCAGTTAAGTTCAGGCCTTGCCATCTCGATGAAATAATCCCCTCAAGGGCAACATCATTCCTGATGAAATGTTTGATCGTTAATCCATTTGCTGAACCCCCTCTAATACCGATTCCCGTACCATAATCTTGTGCCTGAGCTAATGTGCCGATACAAAACAGGCAAACAATTAATAACAGTTTTTTCATAATTTTCAGTTAAATGTTTTTTTTTGTCTAAATGTAAAAGTAAACAATTTTGAATCTTTATGCATAAACTATTTGACGGCGGAAATATTGTGGACTAACTATTATTTCTGAGACGAATCATCTTGGATTCTATTTTTTAGAGACTAAAGTTCGATTGCTTCGAGCTCAGTTTCTGAAAAAGGCTCAAATTCCGGATTATCATTAAGAGTGATGACTGGATTGTAGTTTTGAACCTTATAATGCTGATTAAAACGTTTCTTTAAGCTTTTAATTTGGTCTATACTGTGAAGTCCCTTTACGATGGTTGTTCTGAATTCGTATTCAATATGCGATTTCTCGATAAGACTTATGGATTCCAAAACGTTCTTGTAGGTCTCTTCGTTTAAGGCGTGGCCAACCCCATGTTTATAGTTCTGGAATTCCAAAACATGTTTAATATCCATAGCAATAGAATCAATCAGTTTGTTTTTTATAAGATACTTAATCTGATTGGGATAGGTTCCATTACTATCTAACTTGACCTTCAGTCCCAGATTTTTAATTTTACGAATGAAGTCAGGCAAATCGTTGTGTATACAGGGTTCACCACCTGTGATGCAAACGGCATTTAATAAGTGTTGGTACTTTTGCCAATAAGCAAATAGTTCATTTTCCTCATAACATGAGCTAAATTTTTCGGGTAAGACCAGATCGGGATTATGACAGTACGCACAGCGAAAATTACAGCCCTGTGTAAAAACCACAGAGCTGATATTTCCAGGATAGTCGATAAGACTTTGTTTTTTGAATCCTGCTATTTTCATTGAGATAAGAGTTTAAATAAGTTCAATTTCTTCTACTTCAATCATCTTATCAAAGAGTTTTCTGTCATGGTATTCAGCTCGCTTGCCATTGTTCCATTGATCAACGGGACGCAAATAGCCCACAATGCGGGAATAGACTTCACAGATATTATGCTTCCCTACGTCCTCACATTTGGGGCAAGTTTTGTGCTCACCGTAGATGTAGCCATGCTCGGGACAGATACTGAATGTGGGAGACAGGGTAAAGTAGGGCAGTTTGAAGTTTTCACAAATGGTTTTGGCTAATTTTTTTACGGATTCGGGAGGCAATTGGCTTTCGCCCACAAAGGTATGGAATACGGTTCCACCTGTGTATTTGGTTTGCAAACTGTCTTGCAGTTCCAGAGCTTCAAAAATGTCGTCGGTATAGCCCACGGGCAATTGGGTGGAGTTGGTATAATAAGGCGCCGCGTCTTGTTCTTTCACCTGGTTTTCGTTGGCCACAATAATATCCGGGAATTCCTTCTTGTCGAGTTTAGCCAATCGGTAGGTTGTTCCCTCAGCAGGTGTGGCTTCCAAATTGTAGATGTGTCCTGTTTCTTCCTGGAACTCTTGCAATTTATCACGCATAAAGTCCATGATTTTTACTGCAAAAGCATGTCCTTCCTTGGTTGTGATATCTGTTCCAAGGAAATTCAGCAGCAATTCATTCATGCCCACCAGACCTATGGTCGAGAAATGATTGTCCCAGTAGGCGCCATTCTTCTTGCGGATGTTTCGCAGATAGAACTTGGAATAGGGATATAAACCATTTTCGGTGAGTTGTTCGATCACTTTACGTTTAATCTCCAGACTGTCCTTAGCCAGACCCATCAATTTGTCAACTCTTTGCAGAAGTTCGTCTTCGTTTTTCGATTCGTAAGCCAGGCGTGGCAGGTTTAGTGTCACCACACCCACAGAACCCGTTAGAGGATTGGCACCAAATAAACCGCCACCACGTGATTTCAATTCGGTGGTATCCAGACGCAAACGGCAACACATCGAACGTACATCGTCGGGTGACATATCGGAATTCACAAAATTTGAGAAATAGGGAATGCCATACTTGGCTGTCATCTCCCAAATGGGCTGACGGTATTCGTTATTCCAGTCGAAATCTTTGGTGATGTTATAGGTCGGTATAGGGAATGAGAATATACGACCGCAGGCATCGCCCTCAGTCATCACTTCAGCAAAGGCTTTATTGAAGATATCCATTTCGTGCTGGTAGTCGCCATAAGTCGTTTCCTGCAATTCACCGCCAATAATCACAGCTGTGTCCTTCATGTTGTTGGGAATCTCCAAATCGAGGGTGATATTGGTAAAGGGGGTTTGAAACCCGACACGGGTGGGCACGTTCATATTAAAGACAAACTCCTGAAGTGCCTGTTTGACTTCCTTGTACGACAAATTGTCGTGACGAATGAAGGGTGACAGATAGGTGTCAAAATTAGAGAAGGCTTGGGCTCCGGCAGCTTCGCCCTGCATGGTATAAAAGAAATTGACGATCTGTCCCAGTAGGGTTCTCAGGTGTTTGGCAGGTTTGCTTTCAACCTTGCCCGGTACGCCTTTAAATCCAATTCGAATAATTTCCTGCAAATCCCATCCCACACAATAGACACTTACAAAGCCCAGGTCGTGAATGTGGAGTTTGCCTTGCTTGTGCGCCTGACCAATTTCGGTTGGATAAATTTTATTTAGCCAGTATTGCGAGCTGATGATTGTGGAAATGTGTTGATTCATCCCCTGCAATGAGTAGGATGAATTGGCACTCTCTTTAATTCGCCAGTCGTTATTGTTTAGGTAATCATCGATGATATCGATATTCGAAAAGAGCTCTTTTACATCCCTGATGCCCTCGTGTTGTTTTCGATAAATAATATAAGCCTTGGCAGCCTGATAGTGTTTCTGCTCGAAGAGTTCAAACTCGACAGCATCCTGAATGTCTTCGACACTGGGGGCATCCGTTTTAAGTTTTGCAATAACACTTTTCGTGATTTGATCGGCAAGGGCTCGGTTGGGCGAACCAACGGCACGTAAGGCTTTGAATACGGCAAAGGCAATTTTTTCCGATTCGAAGGCGACGATTCGACCGTCGCGTTTTTGTACTGTTTTAATAGCACCATTAATTTTCATCATGTCTTAAATTTTAAATTAAAGAATTAATGGTAGCTGGGGGTAGAATACAAGAAAGCAGTAAAGTCTTCCTAAGCTTTTTCTCCCGAAAGCTACGAATTACGATCAAAAATGACAGGTCTTCCGGCTTATTGCATTTTACTTGGCCTTCCCATACGCTTGAGGCAGACAGTGGCTTTTTAATAAGTAAAACCTAATTGCAATTTACGGCTGCGGGGACAGCTACTGATTTTAACAGTATTCCCTTGATCAATTTTGCTTTATAAAAGTAGAATGAAAATTGATATTCTAAATGAAAAAATCATTATAGTTATTAAGAAGTAATGAACAATGGTCATTTTGTTTGGTGATCTTAAGGTTTTGGATTTGTTTAAATGTATTATTTAAATTCAATCCTTTTTTTGGATAGGGCAAGATCGGGAGCAGTGTAAAAAAAAAATCCCGACTTGCCAAAGTAAGTCGGGATATCATTGTCTTATCAGTTATTAAAGCTATTTGTTGCTGGGCTGATCTTTTTGCATTTCGACATAATCAGCAGACGATCTGAAATCACCGATCAGATATTTACAGAAATATTCACCACGCAGCCAGAACGAGTATTCGCTCATATTACCAAAACCATGACGTTGGCCAGGGTATAAGAAGAAATCGAATCGTTTGTTTGCCTTAATTAGGGCATTGGCCATTCTGATGCTGTTGGCAGGATGAACATTGTTATCGATATCACCGGTAACAATCATCAATTTCCCTTTCAGGTTCTTAGCCAGGCTAGGGTTGGTGTCAATCTTGTATTGGAAAGTGGTATCACCTTTTTCGCTCACAACTTCTTTCACACCATGATGTGTTTCACTCCACCAGCGGTTGTAAATATTGTTATCGTGGTTCCCCGCGGCAGATACCGCTACTTTAAAGAAATCAGGATAAACCAACATAGCCGCCGTTGACATGAATCCACCCCCTGAGTGACCGTAAATTCCGACTTTATTGATATCAATAAAACTGTATCTGTCAGCCAATTGTTCGATACCCACTTTTTTGTCCTCCAAACCATAATCTCTTAGGTTGCCATAACCGTAGTTGTGATACCACTTAGATCGGGCAGGATGACCGCCACGGTTACCCATTGTCACTACAATAAAGCCTAATTGAGCCATACGGTCAGCTCTATCCATACGCACTGAGAAACTTTTGTAAACCGCTTCAGTTTGAGGTCCTGGATAAACGTAAGTTAGGATTGGGTACTTTTTATTAGGATCGAAATCGAATGGCTTGTACATTACGCCGTAAATATCAGTTACGCCATCGCCTGCTTTTACTTTAAAAGTCTCAGGGAATTTATAACCTGTCTCAAATAAGCGAGTTAAATCAGTTTCTTCAAGATCCATCAATTTCGTTCCTCTTGAATTGTAAAGTGCAGAAACAGGAGCAGAGTCAACTCTTGAAGAGTTATTTACAAAGTAGTGAGTTTGATCATTCAAATTTACTTTGTGATCGAAATCACCCTTATTAAGAAGTTTTAAACCTGTACCGTCAAAATTCACACGGTAAAGATGCGAGTAATAAGGGTCTTCACCTTTTTCGCGAGCATTCGCTGTAAAATAAAGGACACGGTTTTGCTCATCGATGCCCTGAATTCCGTCACAGTGCCATGGACCTGAAGTAATTTGGTTCTTTAGTTTTCCTTGACCATCGTAAAGGTAAAAATGAGCCCAGCCATCGCGTTCTGACCAATGGATCATTTCTTTTCCGTTATTTACCAATGCGAAAGGACTTCTGCCTTCGATATAAGTGTTTAAGCGTTCTTCTATAAGGATATTAACTTCACCGGTTGTGGTGTTAGCCGTACAGATATCCACACGTTTCATATCACGGCTAGTGCGTTTGAAATAAAGCAAATCACTTCCCTTATTCATCCATTTCGAGAATTTGACATCATCAGCCTCGTTACGCTTCTTTCTTGGAGCGGTCAAAATTGAAAGGGTCTGATCCTTGAACGCATTTGCTTTAACTTTGACCGCTTTTTTGCTTTCCCAGTCGAAAATTTGAAGCTCGTACTGAGGAGCTTCTTTCTCGCCAGCCATGTGGTATTTATAGCTTTCCAAAGTCGGACGACCTTTAGCTACTGAATTGATAACCCAAAGATCTTTCACTTCACGCTCATCTTCACGCGTAAGAGCAAATTTCTTTGAATCAGAAGAGAAGGTGACATAAGCCTCTTTTCTTTTATCCTTTTCTTCTTCTTTTTCTCTATTGGTTTTACCATAAGAGTTGGTGCCGTAACAGTAGTGCTCAATACCATCAGTGGTTAGCTGGTGCTCTACAATGGTTGAGTCCTTTTCATTCTTCTGAGCTTTCTTGTAGTTTTCAGCATCCATCCAATATAGGTTGTGATGCTTAGCAAAAATCACATATTTCTGGTTTGGTGCTACAGATGCCCACTCTTTTTGTTCAAGGGGCTTTTCAAAATCATCAAGCAAATTCAGTTTTTCTGAAGCCAATGTGTATTCGAAATGCCACACTTTAGCAACCATTTTATTTTTTGAATCTTTCTTCTTTTCACCGTCCTTTTTTTCTTCCTGCTTGTCGCCCTCTTCATCTTTATCTTCTTCTTCAACCAGCTTACTCTTTACCTGAAACTGAAGAACTGTTTCATTTTTGATGAATTTAATTTTATCAATGTAAAGGTGTTGGGCATCGAATGGATCACCCGTCAGGCGACTCATATCAGAAGCCATTTTAACCACATCGAACAATTTGTTTTTTGTGTTTTTTACAGGATCGACCAAATAGTAAAATTGTCCCTCCGGAGTACGGTAGGTGTACCAGAATTTTTCACTGTTTTTTAGCCAGTGTGGTTTTACACTGGTCGAGAAGACCATTTTTTTCAATCGGTTTGGCGAAAATTTAGCCGCCAATTCAAAGTTTGCTTTTGTCACAGGCGTTTCCTGTGCAAATACACCAATTCCTATCAAAACGAGTAGGAGTGAGAGTAGGTTTCTTTTCATGTGTCTGTAGTTTGTTTTTCATTTACCACATGGAAGTCGCTTGTATTAGTTATCACCTTTTGTATAAAAAGGCTTGCTAATGGCTCGTTTCATGTTAGTTGGTTTATTTATTGAGTTGTCCAATCTCTCTTTGTGAGAGATTCTCATTTAAGCCCGCTAAAATAGATAACTGCCCAACATAAAACACTAACAAAGTTCAGTTTTCGATAAAAAATAGAATTGGCGGGATAAACAAGAAATTTTTTGAAATTTCGTAGAAATTATATACTGACAGTATCTTTTTAACTGACTTTTCTAAATCTATTTTATCGCCATACATAAAAGTTTAATTGATATTGAAGCAGGCTTTTAATAATTTTATATATGTGGGTGAATCAGTGAACATACAAAAGGCTATTTTTCAGCATATCAAAGGTATTTTTCCACCAAACTTATCCTTTATTCATGAAATTGCCCAAGTGCTCGGAATAAGTTACGAGAGTTCTTATCGTAGAATTCGAAGTGATAAAGTATTGTCCTTTGAGGAGCTTTACAAGTTGTGTGCTCATTTTAGAATATCCGTTGATTCTTTTTGTGGTGCCCCAATCAACAAAGTGGTTTTGTAGAACCGGAAAGTATTTGTGTTAGGTTAAAGCGTTTTGGGAACGATTTGCCTAAGCTTACCCTTTCTGCGTTAGTTTGCTTTTGTTTTATTTTGCTGTATAACAATATGCAAGCCTTTCGTAAAACGAAAGAAGGATTTGTATATGCCCGTGGATGATATGCGAAAGCATCGTAATTTAGTAATGGAAAGCAGATATGTTTTTGTGTTATATTGCTAATAACAAAAATGATGGAGTGCGATTCGAAAAAGGATTTTAAACATCTCTTGCAAAAGGAGAAATCGGTGCGTCAGCATATTTTTAGTCTTAAAATAAGTTAGAGAAAATTACCAGAGGATTTGCACTTGCTTAGTTCGTTAGTATGACTACCTTAGTTGGATTGCATTTGGTCTTTTCGGTAGGATTGGTCAGTCTTTTTTAATGGAACTGGATTGCGGCGGGCATCATTGCAGGAATAATTTCTGCATTCATTTCTTATGGTCTGGTGAAAAAGATCATAAGAAAAAGGAACGGACTTGTTGTTAATTAGTAATACCGATTGTATCAACTTAGTGGGCTATCCTTCGACTTGCTCAGAATAGCTTCCTATTTATTACATCGGCATTAGACTGGGTTGTTTTTGCTCGCGATGGCTTACTAATTATTCAAAATGGTATAATACAAAGAAATTATGAAAGAAAATAAATACGCACTGATAACAGGAGCAAGCAAAGGATTAGGTAAAGCATTGACTTTGGAATTGGCTTCGGAAGGGATTAATGTTCTTTTAGTTGCTTTACACGGGGAGGGGTTGCCAGAACTGAGTGCCCAAATAAAAAACCGATTTGGGGTTGAAGTTGATTATCTTGAAATTAATTTGAGAGACTCTTCTGCTGTTCATGAAATTGCCGATTGGTCAAATAAAGTGGATGTAAGCATACTGATTAACAATGCAGGCATAGGAGGGGCAAAACCATTTGAATTGGCTGGTGTTGAGTATTTGGATGCTATGATTTCGATTAATATTAGAAGCCTGACCTTACTAACCTATTTGTTATTGCCAAATTTAAAAAAACAGCCTAAATCGTATATTCTTAATGTTGCCAGTATGGCTTCGTTTAGCCCTATCGCATTTAAAACCGTGTATCCGGCATCTAAGTCTTTTGTTTACAGTTTTTCGTGCTGTTTGAAAGAGGAATTGAAGAATACGAGTGTTTCCGTTAGTGTTTTGCATCCAGGTCCTATGAAAACAAATGCGGAGGTAAGCAAACGAATCGAATCGCAATCTTATTTGGCTAAACTAGGAGTTCAGTCTCCCGAAGAAGTTGCAGACATTGCCATTCGTAATTTAATAGGAGGGAAGACAATGATCATTCCCGGATACATGAATAAGCTTAATTGGTTGTTGATGAAGATCGTTCCCTCAAGATTTGGAGTCCCGATAATTTCGAACATTGTAAAAAGGGAGATTGTAGCACAAGTGAAATGATTGATTAACATAGAGAAAACTTATTTTTAAATTGATTGTGATGTTACAAACATATTTTGACGAGATCGAGATTATTGTTGTGCTATTGTATGTTGTGCTTGGGATATCTCTTAATTCCTACCTTTTAACTTTTGCAAAACCTTTTCGTTTTTTGCTGGCAAAATACTCTGGCGAAACAGCTGCCAGACGGAGCGTTTATCTGCAACGAATTATGGGTATGTTTTTCTATGGCATTGTGCCGCTTGCAATAGTGTTGATGCTGTTGCATGGCAGCCTTCGCGATTATGGTACTGTGCTTTCAGAGCCGCTGACAACATTGTTGTGGGGAATTCTGTTTGCGGCTATTATCATTCCGTTAACACTCTACAATGCTAAGTCACCTTCTAATTTGGCTGTTTATCCGCAAATTCGTTCAAAGAAGTGGACGTTAAGTACCTTACTCATTAGCGGCCTAACGTGGGCTGGCTATCTGCTTTGTTATGAGTTTTTTTTTAGAGGTTTCTTACTGTTTGCCTGCCTAAGAGAATTTGGTACGGTGCCTGCAGTTGCAATTAATATGTTGATTTATTCCATAGCACATATTCCTAAAGGAAAATTAGAAACAATTGGTGCCATTCCTTTGGGATTGGTTCTTTGTGTTCTTACCATTTCAACAGAATCGATTTGGTTTGCTTTCCTGGCACATGTAATTATGGCGCTAAGCAATGAGTGGATCTCATTGTATCACAACAAGGATACGAAATTGGAAATTAAGTTTTAACACCGATACGAAAATGAATATTCTGATTACAGGAGCGACTGGTTTTATAGGAACAAGGCTAACACTAAAGTTAGCAGAGGAAGGGCATTGTGTGCATGCTTTATACCGCTCGGAAGAGAAAGCCAAAGCGATTGCACACCCAAATGTAAGCTTGTTTAAGGGGGATATTACTGATTATCGGTCTATTGAAAAGGCTGTGAAATCTTGCGAAGTGATATTTCATATGGCTGCTTATGCCAGAGTTTGGGCGAAAGATTCCGATACTTTTAACAGGATCAACGTTCAGGGAACAGTAAACGTAATGGATGCAGCCCAAAAGGAAGGTGTTCGAAAAATTGTTTTCACCTCTACAGCAGGGGTTTTGGGACCCTCTTTCGCTGAACGAGTATCGGAGAATACAGAAAGAACAACCAAGTATTTCAGTGAGTATGAAATGACCAAAGCACTGGCAGAAGAAAAGATGTCGGAATATATTCGTAAGGGGCTCGAAATTGTCGTTGTTAATCCAACCCGCGTTTACGGACCGGGAATATTAAGTGAGAGCAACGGGGTAACAAAGATGATCAAGCTGTATTTCGAGGGGAAATTCAGATGGATTCCAGGAAATGGGAAAAGCATAGGTAATTACGTTTATGTGGATGATGTTGTGGAGGGGCATATTCTGGCTCTTGAAAAAGGGAGGTCAGGCGAGAGGTATATTCTGGGGGGTCAGAACATTTCCTATAACAGTTTTTTTGAACAGTTAGCCGGGCTCACCGGACGAAAACTCAGGATGATTAAACTGTCTCTTTCTTTGATGCTAGGTACTTCTTATTTGTTTTTGTTAAGGACAAAAATATTGGGTACTCCGCCACTTATTACACCAAACTGGGTGGAAAGATTTCTTCACAATTGGGAGGTTTCGAGTGATAAGGCTATTAAAGAACTCGGCTATCATATAACTCCGCTGGATATTGGCTTAAGAAAAACTCTGAACTGGTTGAAAGAGTAGGACAGAGCAAATTAATTACCCAAGTGAGTAAAAAAAGAAAATTTAAGTCTAATGCCAAAACTGGCTTAGGATGTTAACGTTTATAACCATATATACTAAGTGATCGATGTTTCGAAAAATCAGGAGTACCAGTTCCCAATAAGTATCGGGAGCTGGTATGTTTTCTTTTTAGAGGCGATAACATTATAATAAAATCTGAAATTACCCTTGATTAACGAATCGAATTCAACTGATCTAATTAATGTGTTCCCCATTCAAAAAGAGTTGATAATTGATCTCCACAGAAGTTTGCAAGGTGATTGAAACTGAGCAATATTTTTCAAAGCTCAGGGCTGCTGCACGTATGACTTTTTCGGCAGGCATATCACCTTCCAAATAGATTTTAAGAATCATGGCTTTAAAAGGTTTGGCTTCTCCAATTTCCCGGGTTTCGCCCTCTATTTCAACTTTATAGGATTTGATAACCTGGCGTTGTTTTTTCAGGATGTTGATGATATCAATGGCAGAACAACCGCCAACGCCCATTAGCAGGAGTTCCATTGGACTGGCTCCCTGAACATTCTCAATTGTGGAATTATCCATCAAAACGGGCACACCACTAGCCCCTTTGGCTTCCATTAAATAGTCCTCGTTTATTCTTTCAATACTTACTTTCATATGTTTATAATTTTTTTTATTAAGGTCATATGGAAGTCGCCAATAATCATCCCGAGTGTGAAAAGGGACTGCTCATGGCTCGTTTCATATTCTTGTGTATTTTATATTGTTTTAAGCAGTTGCGCAGTGTTGATTATCGTTGCGAATTCGTCTTTTAAATTGCAAAGCGAAATTTGGTGAATCATCTCTGCCGGGTATTTTTCACCCTTTATACCCATCCGATCAAATGTAGCTGTGGCATCTTCAATAAGAAGGGTTTCATAGCCATAATTTCCAGCCATTCGGGTTGTTGTTGATATGCAATGGTTGGTTGTCAGGCCCACAATCACCAAATTTGTGATTCCCTTTTTCTCAAGTCTTTCTTTTAAATCAGTACCGATAAAGGCTGAGTTTACATTTTTAATGATGAGGGGCTCACCAGCCATAGGCTTAAGCTGATCACAGATTTCGAATCCTGCATGCGATTGATGTAATCGGGATTTGGGATCTTGCGAGCTATGAATAATGTGATAGATGGGAAGATCTAATTTTCGCCATACCGAAAGTATTTGAGCTGCTTTTTCTTCTGCATCTCTATTGTTTCTGTTTCCACCCCAATAGGCTTCATCATCAAAACCTTTCTGAAAATCAATTAATAATAGAGCGGGTTTACTTTCTCTTAACTTCATTCGCGATGTTTTACGGGTTAAAAGTCAAATTATTTCTTTTCTGGTATAAGGGTATTAATCAGATTATCAAGAACCGGATTCGTATTCATATTATTCCAAACCATTTTTAAAGTTGTGCGTTGTGGGATGTCATTCAATTCGATGAATTTAATTCCCATATCGTAGCCCAATTTCAGAGATGTGGGAACGATGGCCACTCCAAATTTGTTTTCAACCAGTCTGAAAATGGAACTGGCATTAACCGTATAATGTGAAATTAGAGGCGTGAACTGACTCTGATCGAATATCTGCATCATTTTTTCGTGATAAGATTCACTATAAGAAGAATCAAAAAGAATAAAGGGTTCATCTTTGAGTTGACTTAAATTTTTAAAGTTCGATTCGTTTAGAGAATGATCCTTGGGAAGTACCAGAGAAAAGGAATCTTCGAAAACCGATTGAATACTTATACCTCTTGGGACGCGCTCCATTCTGACGAAACCCACATCGATTTCCTGATTCAATAGGGCTTGAATCTGTTTGTTATTGTCCATTTCGTTTAAATTGAAAAGAACCCGAGGATGTTTGCTTTTGTATTTTAGAAGCAGATCGGGAATAATCTTTTGCATAGCAGAGCCCACATAAGCCAGTCTAAGGTTTCCATCCAACCCGTCATTTAATAATTTGGCGTGTGCAATAACATCATCCAGTCTTTTAAAAGTATTGGTGAGTTCTTTCTGAAGATACAAACCTGCTTTAGTCAGTTCAACTTTCCGGTTATGTCGTTCAAACAAGCTAATGCCCAAGTCATTTTCCATCTGTTTGATCTGACGACTTAAGCCTGGTTGCGAAATGTAAAGGCGTTCTGCAGCCTTTCTAAAATGCAAATCCTTGGCTAAAGCCAGAAAATATTTATAATGTCGAAATTCTATTTGATTACTCATAGTTATTAAATCTTAACAAAACTAGTATTGTTAGGTATCAAAACTAAGAATATCTTTGCAAATAATAAAATATATAACATCAGGTTTTAAAAGTGCCTTAACTTTAAAGACTGTAAGAATACAACACAAAACTTAAGCTAAAAATATGACGTTTCAAGAACAAATCTTACAAGGGATTCCAGCAGAATTACCTGTAAAGAAAGCTTATCCAAAGGATGCCAACCGTGCACCTAAGAGAAAAGATATTTTATCTGTTGAAGAAAAGCAATTGGCTATACGCAATGCCTTGCGTTATTTTCCAAAGCCCTGGCATAAGGAGTTAGCCACTGAATTTGCTCAGGAATTATTGGATTATGGTCGTATTTATATGTACCGTTTCAAGCCTGATTATAAAATTTATGCTCGTCCAATCGAAGAGTATCCTGCTCAGTCGCAGCAGGCTGCCGGTATCATGATGATGATGCAAAACAACCTGGATCCGGCTGTTGCTCAGCATCCTGAAGAGTTGATTACCTATGGTGGAAACGGTGCTGTATTCCAAAACTGGGCGCAGTATTTGCTAACCATGCAGTATTTGGCAACCATGACTGACGAGCAAACACTTCATATGTATTCCGGTCACCCAATGGGATTATTTCCATCATCAAAAGGGGCACCTCGTGTGATTGTAACCAATGGTTTGGTTATTCCGAATTACTCGTCACCTGATCATTGGGAAAAATTTAATGCATTAGGTGTATCTCAGTATGGACAGATGACTGCAGGTTCTTTCATGTATATCGGTCCACAGGGGATTGTTCACGGAACAACCATTACAGTAATGAATGCTTTCCGTAAAATCTTGAAAAAAGGAGAGACGCCTGCTGGAAAGATTTTCCTAACAGCTGGTTTGGGTGGTATGAGTGGTGCTCAGCCAAAGGCCGGTAATATTGCAGGTTGTATCACCATTGCTGCAGAAGTAAACCCTAAGGCTGCGACTAAGCGTCATGAGCAAGGATGGGTTGATATCCTAATCGACTCTATGGACGAGCTGATTGCTCGTGTAAAACAAGCTCAGGAAGCTAAAGAAGTTGTTTCAATAGCCTTTATTGGTAATGTGGTTGATGTTTGGGAGCGTTTTGATCAGGAAGATATCTTTATTCATGTGGGTTCCGATCAGACTTCACTTCATATTCCATGGACAGGCGGTTACTATCCTGTAGATACCTCTTATGAAGAATCAAACCGATTGATTCGTGAAGAGCCGGAAGTGTTTAAAGAGAAAGTACAGGCAACCTTACGTCGTCATGCGGCTGCGGTGAATAATCACACTGCTAAAGGCACATATTTCTTCGATTACGGAAATGCTTTCTTATTGGAAGCTTCACGTGCAGGTGCTGATATCATGGCAGAAAATGGCATTGATTTCAGATATAAATCATACGTTCAGGATATTTTAGGCCCAATGTGTTTCGATTATGGTTTCGGACCATTCCGTTGGGTATGTGCTTCGGGTAAGCCTGAGGATTTGGACATGACTGATGAAATTGCAATGCAGGTTCTAACAGAAATCAAAGAGAATTCTCCTGAAGAGATTCAGTTGCAGATGCAGGATAATATCACTTGGATTAAAGAAGCAAAACAAAACAAGATGGTTGTGGGATCTCAGGCTCGTATTTTATATGCCGATGCCGAAGGACGCTCGAAAATTGCTGAAGCCTTTAATAATGCCATTGCTGCCGGTAAGATTGGACCTGTTGTATTGGGTCGTGATCATCACGATGTGAGTGGAACTGACTCGCCATACCGTGAAACATCAAACATTTACGATGGTTCTAAGTTTACAGCTGATATGTCGATTCACAATGTGATTGGTGACAGCTTTAGAGGCGCAACCTGGGTATCTATCCACAATGGTGGTGGTGTAGGTTGGGGCGAAGTCATGAACGGTGGTTTCGGTATGTTACTTGACGGAACACCAGAAGCGGATGCCCGTCTTAAAAGCATGTTGTTTTACGATGTAAACAATGGTATTGCCCGTCGTTCATGGGCGAGAAACGATGAGGCCATGTTCGCTATCAAGCGTGAGATGGAACGTCGTCCTGACCTAAAGGTGACTTTGCCTAACCTTGTTGAAGATGATTTGTTAGCTGATCTTTTTTAAAGATTAGTTTTGTGTAAAGGGAAAATGGGTTTAGGTACGTTCTGAGCCCATTTTTATACCTTTCTAAAATTTTAAGAATTAATCCCGGCTGGTTTTCTGGCCGGGATTATTATTTATATGCATTCTAACTTGCTCATACAGGACTGTTTGACATGATTAAACCTGCATTTTTTAATAAAATATTGATGAAATTGGCGTAAATTTAGAAGTGATTCATCCTCGATAAAGCATTTAATAAAAAACAATATTCACTCAATATTTTAAAATTATGCTTATTCAAAAACAATTTTCGATGAGATGGCTAACGGTGGTATTGATGATGTGCCTCGTATTTAGCGTGAATTCCTGTAAGAATGATGATGATGATAATGGTGACAATGCGACACCATCCCATGTTGGAACCTGGCAGTTACTTGATGATGGAGGACTTGAAAAACAAGTTCTGGTCATCACCGAAAGCACATTTAAAATGACCGCGTCAGTATATATTGAAGATGAATGGGTCGATTTTATGATTGTTGAAGGTAGCTATTCGGTAGATGGAAATATTTTTATGCTTACGATTACCAGGCTTGGAGTGATTGCTGATGAGGAGACCTATGAAATGGTTTATTTTACCCCTGATGATCTCGAAGAATGGGAATTGCTTTTAGAAGAAGAATTTGAAATGGAAGATCATTTTGAAGCCAAATTTGTGGTTTCAGGTAATAAACTGACCATCATAACCGATGATAATGATGATGGTGTTTTTGATCCTATTGAAGAAGGGGAGACTTTTACCAAGCTTTAGTAGAAGGAATCATAAATCGTATAAAATCAGGATTTGGTTCAATTTGATTGAGACCGGTTTGCCCAAAATAGAAAGTGGACTCAGATATGTTCTGAGCCCACTTTTCTGTTTGTGATAATGGGAGAGGGAATCGCTTTTCATTTTAAATCTTGATCGACTTGTAAGGTCTAAAACTATCGTTAATGGTCTTGCTAATTTTGTGGGCGATTCAAAGAGTTGTCTTATCTACCGACCGAAAGGAAATCACGAAACGAAGGAATTATTGTTCAACTTTAGGATTTTTTCCACACATCTGTATTTTTCATAAATAAACTTTTATTATGACAATAAAAAATCTTAACTTTTGCGTCACCAAAGAATTATAAGAAAACCCAAACCCTAAAAAAACTTTTATATGAACAATGAATTTTCAAGAAGAGAGTTTATCCGAACAGGATCTGTCTCTCTTGCGGGAATGGCAATTTTACCCTCATTCTTAAGTCTGGGATGTAATCGTATTACTGAACAATCGGGCTTAGAGGAGTATTACGCTCATTTTAATGTTGACAGAGAAATGCTGCAAAAAGTTATGGCTGAAGCCTTATCAAGAGGAGGAGATTATTGTGATCTGTATTTCGAACATTCTCTTTCAAACAATGTTGGGCTTCAGGATAAGCAAGTAAATAGTGCTGGATCCAACATTGACTATGGTGTAGGAGTACGTGTATTGAAAGGAGATCAGACCGGTTATGCTTTCTCAGAAGAGATTACTTTAGATGCTATGAAGAAAGTAGCAAAAACTGCAGCTAGTATTGCAAATGAAAACAAAAAGTTTCCACCTATTAATTTGCAGGAAAGGGTACATCCTGAGTTCTGTAAGATTAAAACGTCCTGGGAGGATGTATCCATCAAACAAAAAATCCCATATCTCCAAAAATTGAACGATAAGGTTTTCAGTTTGGATGATAAAGTAGCTAAGGTTCAGGTTTATCTGAACGATAGTTCTTCATATATTCTTTTTGCGAATTCAGAAGGTGTGGTCAGTTTTGATTATCGCCCTATGGTTAGTTTTATTGCTGTTTGTGTGATGGAAAAAGGTGATAGACGAGAAGATTTCTTTGCATCACGTTCCATGAGAATAGGCTATGAATATATAAATGAAGAACTTTTGGATGAAATAGCGAATGAAGTGGTAGAGGGCGCCAATAAACAATTTGAAGCTGTAAAACCCAAAGCAGGTCAGATGGAAGTTGTTTTAGCTGCAGGCGGATCTGGTATTTTATTGCACGAGGCTATGGGTCATGCCTTTGAAGCTGATTTTAATCGCAAGGGAACATCAATCTTTAGTGATAAAATGGGGCAAAAGGTTGGAGAAGACTTTGTGAACATCATTGATGATGGAACAAATCCAAATTATAGGGGAACTCTGAATATTGATGACGAGGGAATCCTTACCCAAAAAACAAAGATGGTGGAAAATGGTGTGTTAACCAGTTATCTGCACGATAGAATTAGTGCAAAACATTATAATGTGGCGCCAACAGGAAATGGGCGTCGTGAGTCCTTCCGATATGCACCAATTCCTCGTATGAGGAATACATACATGGAAGCTGGCCCTCACAGCAGAGAAGATATTATTTCAAGTGTAAAGGATGGTATCTATGTCGACACATTTACGAACGGACAAGTTCAAATTGGAGCCGGTGATTTTACGTTCTATGTGAAATCGGGTTATTTAATTGAAAATGGTAAACTGACCCAACCGATAAAAGATGTCAATCTGATTGGTAATGGGCCTGAAGCTCTTCGCCAAATCTCAATGGTAGGTAATGATTTGAAAATTGATTGTGGTACAGGAACCTGTGGTAAGGGAGGACAAGGTGTCCCCGTTTCTATGGGATTGCCAACAGTTAAAGTAACACAGCTAACTGTTGGTGGTACGAATGCTTAATGAAGCATTAGAGTTTACTTTTAATCAATTTAAAAAGAAGTTTCGATGAAAGACAATAAAAAAATGGAATTGGCCCAATGGGCTTCCAAATATGCCAAAGAAAATGGCGCAAAAGAAGTTTCAGTTTCGGTTTCTGATTCTAAGGAATCGGAAGTAGAAGTCAGAAAGCAAAAAATAGAAAAAATACAGGAATCAATCCAAAGTGGATTAAGCCTTAAGCTTTATGTGAACGGAAAATACTCGACACATTCCACGAATCGACTTGACAAGAATGATCTTGAGAAATTTATCAAGGAGGCTATCCTGGGAACGAATTATTTAGCTGAAGATCAATACCGTTCTTTACCCGATCGTCATCTTTGTTATGATGGGACCGAAAAGGATTTGAAACTTTTTGATTCGCGTTATGATTCAATTGATCCTCGTCAGAAAATTGATTTGGCAATGCAAGTTGAGGCTGAAACAACAGGTATGGATGAACGAATTATTAGCGTTAGCGGATCTTATAATGATGGATCTTACCGTAGTTATTTAGTGTTGAGTAATGGTGTTGAGGGTTTCAAAGAATCAACATCATATTCTGTTAGCGCAAGCGCATCTATAAATGGTGGAGATAGTCGTCCAAGTGATTATCATTATAAAACCGCAAGATTTTGGGATCAATTATCAGGAGAAGGTGTTGGGAAATATGCCGTTGAAAGAGCTTTAAGGAAAATTGGAGCCAAAACAATTAAGTCGGGAAAAATGCAAATGCTGATTGAAAATAGATCAGTAGGCCGTGTACTGAGTTCTCTTCTTCAACCGATGTATGCTTATAATATTCAGCAAAAAAGATCCTTTTTAGATGGAAAGATTGGTCATAAAATTGCTTCTGATTTATTGAGTATTACCGATAATCCATTTATTGAATCAGGACGCAATTCGCGATTGTATGATAGGGATGGTTTGGCTGCTCGTAAAATGACGGTCATAGAGAATGGTATACTTCAAACTTATTATATTGGTGATTATTACGGTAAGAAGTTAGATATGGAACCAACTTCAAGCTCGGCATCTAATCTGATTTTTGAACCGGGAGATAAAGACTTATCAGCCTTGACCAAAGAGATGAATGAAGGTATTTTGGTAACGGGTTTTAACGGAGGTAATTCAAATTCTGCAACGGGTGATTTCTCGGTTGGCGTAGAGGGGTTTTATGTTAAAAAAGGAGAAATGCTTCATCCTGTATCGGGTATGAACATTTCCGGAAATCACAAAGAAATTTGGAATAATCTAGTTGCCATTGGTAACGATCCATTAACAGATCGTGGCTGGCAAACACCAAGCATGATGTTTGAAGGTATTGGTTTCAGTGGATTATAATATTTGAATAATAAGCTTAAAGAGCCCTGTCAGTTTGATAGGGCTCTTTTGTTGCTGATAACGGTAAATTGTATGAGTAGTGCCGAATTTCGAAGCTCTTTCTTGTCGAACCGAGATGAGCTTTGATACGAGAACCGAAGCTCAAATTACGCACATCACTCGGCATTACTTATACAAAATGTTGGCTGCTGGGTGCATTTTACGCCAACTTACTAACCTCATCTATTTCTACATAATACTTCTTTTTATCTCGCTTCATATCTTTTAACAATTGTCCTTTGTTGTATCCAGATAATAAATCATTTTCTATGATAAGGTGTTTTTTAAAATGTTTAAATATGGTATTTGCCGTATGTCTTGATAATCCAATATTTTGTAGCCCTATCACAATAGAATGCCTAGTTCCATATTCTAAATATGTAGCCCAGTTTATTCCTGCCTTTTCTTCTCCTAAAAAATGCACTAACAATTGATGATAATGGTTAAAATATCTTTCAAGTTTAAATCTTAAACTTGATTCAATATCTTCCAAAAGTGAGTTAATCTCAATATTAATATGCAAAGGGTTATCAATATCAAATAAAACAGATGATTTTGGATCTCTTGTTAGCCATATATCTTCACCTCGTTCATGCTTTCTTTCAAGCCTTTCATTTATGATTAGATTTAAGGGAGTATCAGATATCCACTTATTCATTAAAAAAGCCCAATATTTTAATCTTGCATTGGGGTTACCATTAGATGAACAGAATCCTTTTTCATTGATTTTCCATTCATACCATTCTTGAAAGTTCTCTAGTTGACTAAGAATATTGTCGTAACCAACTTGAGGTAATTTAAATTGAGTTGGATTGTCTTTAATTTTATAATAAATCTCTCTTTGGATTTTGAGACTTAATGATTTGTACGAAGTCAATACGGATAGAGGTACATCTTTTACCTTATCCGCATTTTTCTTAGCTAATTCTATAATCTTATCATGATTTAATTTGACAAACTCTCTTAACAAAAAACTTTCATTATAATTATCAAATCTCATTGTATCAATGGTGATTATATTAGCTATATACTCTAATATTTTTTGTTCTTTTTTAGTGTCCTTGATACCATTTTTTAAAACTTCCTCAATTGCTTTAAGATTTTTCTGTACTCTAGTTAAAACTATTGGAGTAGCTTTTGTTTGTTCTTTTTTTAATATATCTAAACTGACAGTATTTTCTGAATTGATGTAACAAAAAACGTTTCCTGAAAATTCCTTCATAAAACGACCTGCTCGACCAGCTAAGTTCCAAAAATTAATAGACTTTGAAGAATTATTAATATTATTGGCATCCTTAGCTGTTTTAAATCTTTCCTTCCCAGGAATAATAAATATATTTCTAATAGGCATATTTACACCTTCCAACAAAGTTGAAGTAGAGAATAAAAATTTGATTTTTCTTTTTCTAAATAAATCTTCAACTATATTGCGCACAGCTTGCGGCAATTTTCCATGATGATAAGCCACTCCCTTTTTTAAGAATTTTCGCAAATAATACTCATCATGAATATAATCTTTAATAATCCGTCTTGCTCTTTTAATTTCATCACATTGCTCAACATCTTCAAGAATATCATAGAATTCCTTTGCATTATCCACGACTAATCTAGGACTATTACAATAAATTAAATTTGAATCTCTAGATTCTCCAATTTTATAGATTGAATTTAGAATATCAGAGCAATACTTCTTATTAATTTTTGATAATTCTATATAGTTACCCCCTTCATTGTACTTCACACTTGATTTTGATGTATCAATTAAATAAAAATTTTGCGATACAGGAGTCTCAATAGTAGAATAACTATTTGATTCTGACAAGTGAAATAGTTTTAAAAATGTTTCTGGATTTGCAATATTTGGTGATGCAAAAAACACTCTCATTTTTGGAAATTTCTTCAATGCAATATCAATTGCTGAGTATTCTGTAATTGCCCTATCATCATTGCTTGTCAATTTATGGGCTTCATCAACGAACAAAATATCAATCGAAGGACTACCATTTTGAGAAAGGTAACTATGTAATCGTTCTGGAGTTAAAACAAATATATTATTCTCTTCAGCTTCAACATTAATACTCTTGACTACATTGGAGTTTGTATAAATCTTAAAATTATTATCCTTTAAGAGATCCCCAAATTCCGCATGAAGTTCTTGAGAAAATTGAGTAATTAACGCTCTACTTGGAACAATAACTACCAAAATTTTTACTTTTTTGTCAATTATTTGTTTTTCAATAAATTTTTGTATCAAAAATGATTTTCCCATTGAAGTTGGGCCTGAAAAACTGAAACAATTAGCCGAAAACATTTTTGTAAACAAATCATACTGGGAATCTGTAAATAATTTTTTCCCATCTGGTGTTATATGGCTCTCAAGTTTTATATTCTTTTCTAGTTCACGATCAAAAGGTAGTTCTGCTTTATCTTTTAATAAGTCACTAGAAGCAAACAAACCAAGTTTTATAAAAACAGCATATGCAACCCTTAAGTATCTCTCGTCATCTTTATAAGAATCATATAAAAGACTAATGATTGAATAAGCTTTATTTCTTGCTATTGATTCCGTTGAATTGGATAATATATCAATAAATCTTAATATGTCTGAAAATTCCTTATTTGTAAGTTCTATATTATTTCCTTGTCCAAATAAGGAATTGGAATAAAGCAAAATTATTTTTTCATTTAATTCCTTAAAATAACCATCAACTAAAACATCTTCAGCTAATTTATTACCAAATCTGTTCATCTTCATATAGAGTTTAAAAATTCTGTTGAAAAAGCACTAACATCCTCAAAAGGCACTAGATATAAGTTAATTTCAGATTCTGAGAGTTCTTTTTGCTTCAATTTTTCTGAAATTTTACCTAGTATATTTTCTATCATTGTCTGTATTTCTCCATATATATGGTTCTTGTATCCTTTTTTTATTTTTTTAAATTTCTTAACATCTGCATTAAAACCTACAAATACTCCAAACGAGTTATATATTTCTAATTCATCATCCTCTTTATCAGGTATTATTAGTCTCTTTAAACTATTATAAGTATCGCAATCATATGATGAACTTGCAATACTATTTGACATTAACATATTAGGTGTAAGACACTTATTTTCATTTTTAGAAATAAAATCCAAGCTATCCAATATTGCTTTATTAATATCACAATTCATCGCACCATTACTATGTACTAATGTGTAAGAATTATCATCCTGTATTTTAATATGTACACTACTAAAGGAGTTATCTATTTCTATTTTTGAAAATAATTTTGGAGCTTTCAAATCTGCCTCCAAGAAGCTAAAAATAAAAAGTTCCGCAGCTTTCTCTTCTGATTGATATTCCTCCATTTTTCTAGTAGCAATTCTATCACGCTTTCCAGTAAGTTTTCGTGCCTCATAGTCTGAATTTTCACTATCTGACAAAGAAAAATATCGGATATTTTCTATCAATCTATCTTTTAAAAGTTCTGTATCTAAATTTCTACCATCAAGTTTAATACAAAATAAATTTAAGGTAGAATCCTCAACAGTATAGGTTTTAATCTTCTCAAAGCAATCTAGAAATTCCTTATTTATTCTAGTTTTAATAAACTGTGAGTTATCTTCTATTGCTAAATTTCCTAGACCTTTTTCTATAAGAAATTGGTTAATGTGATCATCAATAATGACACCTTTTCCATTGGCTGAATTTTGTGTGTCAGTATATATTCCAATCAAATATTTATTCTCACCAAAAATACCTGCACCGGAAAATCCTTTTATATTATCCTGACTTGATGATTGGAGATCTGCTGTTGCATTAGATTCTATTGGTAACCACATCTTTCCACTTTCTCTGACTATCTTTGAAGCCTCTTTGAAATGAAATTGCGTAATTTCCGATGCATCATTAATTTGAGGGAATCCCCAGCCATCAATATTATCGAATTGTTTTTTATCTGTAAAATCAGGAGTAGGAATGTTGTCAATGTCTAGCTTTGGAACACTGACAATTGCAAAATCTCGATCCTCAATAAAGAATACCTTACAATCTTTTCCTTTCAATTGAATTAAAGGATTTTCAGGATGATCAATGACTAATTTTGCTATGGTATAGTCAGGCTTAGGACAGGTATCACAAATGTATTTTTTACACTCTCTTGCATCCTTACGACAGATACAATGCTTTGCTGTAAATATTAGGTCATAGTCATATTCTTTTGTTGGGTAGATAACTCCTGAACCATAGTTTTCTTCTCCTTTCTTTCTGTACGAATTAATCCGTACAGCTAATAATTCACCAATTTTAGTCTCCATAGGTTAGAGTGATTTTGTTATTTTTTCTTTCAGGAAAATAAAAATTCCTAAAATCTTCTTTCTTGAAAATCTCTCTTATCTTACTATTATCATTAGTAAAATAGAAATTCACATTTTCTTTTCCGTAGTGATTAATAATTAAAGCAAGAGTTTCCTTATTTGGATGTCTATGAGATTCGTTTGCATTCGCAGATATTACAAACTTTGAACAATCAATTAATTCTAACAACTCTTTAGTTATATTATTTTTGCTACCATGATGAGCCAATTTCACAAGGTCAAATTTATGTTTTGACTCATTATTCTTTAATTGTGACTCGAGAGAGTTTCGAATTACCTCGGGATGTGAATCAGCAAGTAGCAAGGCTTTATAATTTCCCATCACCTTTTCTTTTATATCTTCTGATTGAACAATTATAGGTTCCTCATAAATCAAAGCAATACTAGCACCATTTGTTTCTGAGTCATCCTTTCCAAGATTTTTGAACTTAAAATCTTTAAATAATATTGAGTAATCATATGATTTATCCTTAGAAGATGACTTTTGAGATGCTTTTTTTAATTTTTTCTTTTCTTTCTCCCAAAACTCTTGCAACTTCTTAACTTTTTCAATTGTAGGAGATAAAACCGTTAACTTTGCTTTACCAATAATAATTTCATCACCAGCTAAATAAATTTTCCGATCCCATTTCTCGTTATTATCCTCAAGCATATCTGTTAATCGCTTATCTTGTCCATAACTTGACTTAGCGGCGCCTTTAGATTTTCTAACAACTGAATAATTTTCTCTATTTTGAGATTCACTCTCAGTCAATTGAGAAATATATTTCTCGGCATGGAAGACATATTTTTTAATATTCCTTTCAATGCTTTCATCACCTACAAGATTTAATATTCCACCTATATGATCATCATCACTATGTGTAACAACAACCAGATCTAAAAAATTATTTTCATTTTCTTTTAAAACAGAATAGATTTCTTTGACAAACCGAGAGTTGATTATCTTATTTCTCTCTACTCCACCATCAATAAGAATGTGCTTATTCTCATTAATAGTTTGTATTAAAATAGCATCCCCATTTCCTACATTTATAAAATTTATCATCTCAACTTGAATAATTCTTTCGCAATTGGGCTGCCCAACCTTGCAGCCAACGTAAAAGTGTTTTATCCGTCCAATATGGCAGGATAAGAACAACACTTAAATAAGAGTCACTAAAATTAAAAATTAAATGAAGTAAACAGTATTCAGACCGGAAGTAAAATTATAAAGAGATGTAAAATAGAATCACTCTTCATAATGATGGCATAAATGTCAAATTGAAATGGGGAAGAATCAAAAAATAAAAGGCATTTTGCGTTTTAGTTTGGGCTCAAATCGTTTTGCAAAAGAGCATTTACGTTTTGCAAAAGAGAAAAATAGACTCAAAAAGGGTCTTTTTCGCTTTGTAAAAGGACCAAAATGAATTGAAAACAGTCTTTTGCAAACTGTAATGGGCATTTTGCGTTTTGTAAAATGCATTTTACAAAAGGCAAAAAAATGAAATTTGGCCTAAAAAGACTTACACGGCCATTTTTTCAAAAATGGACAAACGAGTTTGAAAGGTCAATAAAATCAGATTATTAGGGGGGAGTAATTAAGAATGGTTAATTAACTAAATATTTTAAACACGAAAAATGTCATTTTTCACAAAATAACAGGCAAAAGGACGCAACAGCTTATTTTTAAAGGCATCCATAAAGCTTATTCACCCACATAAATCCTTGGCATTTTCCCTGTTTACGGAGCTTTCATAATTTAACAAAACGCAGATATGCAAAATAAAAAGCAGCCTAAACTACTTTAATAAAATCGCGGATAGCCAGGATAAATTTTGCTTCTTCAAGCCTTGTGTTTTCGCAATCTTTTGTGGGTATAAAACTAAAGGTTTAGATCATATGGGCTTATGAAGCAAAAAGGAAACACCAGCCCGTCTTACTACGACAGCATCTCGGCAACACTTCGACTACGCTCAGTGCGGCGTCTCGATATAACAGCTCAGGAACCGGGAGGGGGGTACTGTTAGCCCAATTCAAGTCGGGCAAAACACGGGTTGTAGTCATACTCTAATATTTAGAGCTTGCTCATAATCAGGGAATGACAATTCAATTATCTACGCATTTATTTCCTAAGGGGGGCCTGAGTGCGTTATTCCGGATTTTTAGAAGGAAAGGGTGGTGATCGTTTTTTTCGCTTTGATTCAAAATCAAATTAGCTCCTCTAAAATTTAAATTTGTTGCTTTAAAATTGAAATCACTTGCTCTAAAATTTCAATAAGTTGTTTCAAAATTCAAATAACCTGCACTAAAATCCTGATTAGTTGCTTTAAAATTGAAATTACTTGCTTTAAAATCTTAGTCAGTTGTCTTCAAATTGAAATCACTTGCTCTAAAATCTTAGTAAGTCGTTTCAAAATCTAAATAACCTATTCTAAAATTCTGATTAGTAGTCTTAAAATTTAAATTACTTGCTTCAAAATCTTAGTCAGGAGTTTAAAATTGGGGTTTGATGTTAAAAAAAAAAAGGATGCAATAATGGCGTTTAAAAAAAAACTATTGCATCCTTATAAAGAGCTTAAATATAATCCTTATGAATTTCCAGGCCTTTTTCTTTCAGTTCCTGGCTGATTTTCTTCAACAATTTCACTTTTTGATTTAAGGGAAGAAAAGCCGATTTGAAACCATTTGTAATCAGGTATTTAATTTCTTTTGGGGAGAAATTAAATTCTTTGATTGCCAATAAATATTCGTCGGTAAGTGTGGTTTTTGAAATTAATCGATTATCCGTATTGATGGTGACCCTTAATCCCATATCGAAATAGAAGCGAATCGGATGTCTGGAATAGGATTCAATCGCTTTGGTCTGAAGATTCGAAGTAATGCACATTTCAAGAGGAATGCGGTGGTCATTCACGTAGTTTAGCAAATCACCATCTTCTTTTAGTCGGGTCCCATGTCCAATTCGATTGGCTCTCACATGGTGCAAGGCCTGATGAATGGATTCCGGTCCGTAGGCTTCACCCGCATGCACCGTTGTATTGATATTGTTATTGATGATTAGGTAAAAAGCTTCTTTATGGTCTTTGGCAGGGAAGTTCTTTTCGGCGCCAGCCAAATCGAAGCCAACAACGCCAGAGTTCTTATAAGCAACGCAAAGTTCGGCCAGTATATTGGTTGTTTCAGGGCTTAAATGACGCAGTCCGCATATGATAATTCCGATGGTAATATCAAAATCCTTTTCAGCTCTGCTCTTACCATCCAGTACGGCTTCAACCACTTTACTGAGCGATAAGCCTTTCTCAATATGAAGAATAGGAGAGAAGCGAATTTCCAGATATCTGATGTTTTCTTCAGCACAATCCTCTGCCAGTTCGTAAGTGGCACGCTCCAGAGCATCTTTGGTTTGAAGCACAGAACAGGTAATATCAAAGGGTCTTAAATAATCGGTAAGGCTTTTGCAATTGTGACCAACTTCTAATATTTGTTTTAATTTTTTTGGATCTTTCTCCGGTAAGTCTACCTTATTTTTATTTGCCAGATCAATAATGGTTTCAACGCGCATCGATCCATCTAAATGGCAATGAAGTTCTGCTTTGGGTAAGCTTTTAATAAATTCTCGTGTAAGTTCCACTCTTTAATTATTTCGTTAATAGAAAATTGTAAAATTTCTAGTAATAAAATGGTTGTGAAATCAAGACTGCCAGCCGATATAAGTTGACGATTGTCTTTAATTCTCTACAAAGATATCACTAAATTTTAAAATGATAGAGTCATTCTAAATTGGATGCTTCTTTCAGCTTTTATTTGTTACAAGCTCTTGCATAATTGAATAAAAGAGAGCAAATTGCGTGGACGAATTTCTAACCAACTTAAAGCCCTGATCTCATTATGAAACCTTATACTCTGCTCTTTTTACTGTGTGCCTGTTTGTTTGCTTGTTCAAAACCCCAATATCCCATTGTTGAAATAGAAACGGCTTTGGGTTCCATCGAACTGGAAATTTATGAAAACGAAGCCCCTGTTACAGCCAAGCATTTTTTAGCCAATGTCGATCAGAATATTTTTGCTAAAGCTTGTTTTTACAGAGTTGTGCATCTGGACAATCAGGAGGGGAGAGATATTAAGATTGAAGTGATACAGGGCGGTTTATTTCACGATTCTATTGTCGACCATCTGCCAACCATCCAGCATGAACGAACCGATCAAACGGGTATTCTACACAAGGATGGGGTTATTTCGATGGCGCGTAATCAGCCGGGGTCGGCCAGTACCGAGTTTTTTATATGTGTGGGGGATCAACCCAGTTTAGATGCTGGCGGACTTCGTAACCCCGACGGAGAGGGGTTTGCGGCCTTTGGAAAAGTCATTCGCGGAATGGACGTTGTCAGGAAAATTCAAATGCAAAAGGAAAAAGATCAGATGTTGCTTAAGCGAATTCCAATTCTTTCGATTCGGCTAATAAAGGAATAAATCTCAAATGAGAATTCATTTGAGAAATGAATTAATTCTTATCGACTATAGGAAATTGGTCGAATTTTGGCAGAACTTCCAGTTTATTGTCCCAGTTTGCTTTGCTTTTAAAAAAGACATGAGCTTGTGGTTTTAGGGGAATATTCGTTTCAAGACAGCCTGCGGGAACGACCAGATGTTTACCGTTTATCTGAATATTAGGGAGTGCCGATCCACAATTGGGACAGAAACTTTTCATGTGGCGGGTTGACTTAAATTGGTAGGTTTTCACTTTATTTTCGCCGGACAACCATTTAATACGTGCTGTTGAAGAGAATAGATTTGCAGCGTGAGCCGAGCCGGTGTCCTTACGGCAATATTCACAATGACAAAGAAAAAAGCTTTCAAAGTTGCCATCAATTTCGAAAGTAATATCGCCACAAAGGCATGATCCCGTATGTTTCATAATTTGTGTTTTTTTTTAATCAAAAATATTACGATACTGTTCATAATCGTTGCATTCAAAGGTAAATTAATTACCCACGGAGGGTTTTGTTGCCTTTCGAAAAATGATTCGTAGCTACCAGACTAAAACCATTTTTTTCTTTTGAAATAGATTAAAGGCAAGATAAAACTTAAAATTAGAAGTAGAAGAATAATTGGATACCCCAAAACCCATTGTAGTTCAGGCATATGTTTGAAATTCATGCCGTAAATTCCAACAATCAGAGTTGGTAGCGAAATGCAAACGGTAATGATCGTAAGGATTTTAAAAATCTTGTTTTGTTCCAACTCGATTTTACTATTGATATTTCCACTCAAGTCATCCAATCGATTGAAGTTGTATCGTAAATAGTCTGCAATGACTGTCAGGTCGTCTATTTCTTCGTTGATCTTATCGAATGAACTGTCGTTGTAGTTGTTGCTCTTTTTTAACAAAAACAGAATCCTTTGGAATTCAGAGAGGGACTCTCTAATGAGGAGATTGTTAAATTTTAACTCAGTAATGTAATCCAGATCATTCTCTTTAAACTGCTTGGATTTAAGTGTTTTCTGAAAAAGATCCTTTATTTTTTTTGAAATTAATTCAACAATGTCCGCGTAATAATCCGAGATGACTCCAATCTGAAAAAGGAATAGCTGATGATAGGTCTCAAAAGACGTCGCCTTAAGGTTGTATATATACTGTGTTAGCTGGTTTAAACTTTCTTCTATATCCGGCGAAAGAAATGTAAATACAATATCATTTTTAATCAGAATATAAATATCCTTTTCTTCGAAGCGATTATTGGAGGAGTAGCTTGGAATCGTGAAGTTTAAAGACAGTTGAGTATTGGACTCAATATAATGTGAACTGATTTCGATATCCTCTTTTTTACTGAAAGAAGTTAGGTCCAGATCAAATTTTTGGGCAATTGTTTCCAAATCTGAATTGAGAAAGCCTATAAACCGAATACTAAAAATTGCATTGGGTTGGTATTCAATTTCATCAACAGACGAGTAAGTTATGACATCATTGTTTTTATAGTAGATTTCAATCATCGTTATTTATTTACTTTACAATCAATGGTTTCGTCTATTCCGTTTGATACAAGACTTCAAATTTAGAACCTGCTTTTGCAAGGAACTTAATGCGATCTATTTCTAAGCTATTTTTATTAAATATCTTTTTTAAGTCCAACGACTTGCACTATACCTGATTCTAAAACAAGTTTAGAAATATCGGTAAAACCTGCATGATTCATCCATTGACTGACTTCATTTTCAGAATAACAATTGCCTCCTTCAACTCCAACCAACATATTAATCGAAAAAATGGCTCCTTGTACAGGCTTTGTTTTTGCATCGTTCATGATCCAATCCTGAATGATTATTTTTCCATTGGCATTTAAAGAATTGTAGCACTTTTTCACCAAGCCTTGATTGGTTTCGTTTGAATTGCTGTGGATGATGGCAGACAGAAAGACCAAATCGAAACCTTTGGGGAGTTCATCCTTCGTGTAGTCGCCGCTATAATGTTCAATTTTTCCTGTAAAACCTTCTTTCTCGATGATTCTCTTTGAAATGGGAACGACATTCGGCAGATCGAAAATCGCGGTTCTCAAACCTGGTTTTCTCTTTATGAATTCCATACAAAAACAGCCAGAACCACCTCCAACATCCAACACCGATTCGATATTTTGCAGGTTGATTTTTGAAACCTGAGAGGGGGCTTGCCTTTTTCCTCTATCGTGCATGGCATGGATAAATGACTCCAACCATTCATTGCCTCTTTGGTTAATTTCTGTTGATTGGGCTGGTTTTCCGGTTTTCACCACATCAGTTAGTTGACTCCAGGTATGCCACAAATGGTTCATATGCATCAAGCCACCCAAATAATTCGGGCTGTTTTTCGAAAGCAACTGATAACTCTCCTCTGAATTCCTGTAATTCCCATCGGTTTTTACCAACAGGTTTAAAGCGACCAAAGCATTCAACAGTCTTTCTGTAGCATCTTTATGAGAGTTTAAGGCATTCGAAATTTTTTCAGAGCTGTAGCAGTCCTTACCTATAAATGTGAAAAGATCTAATTCGTAAGCCGTTAACAATATTCTGCTTTTCTGAAAAGCCATTGACACTTCTCTGAGTTCCATTGGATTCATTGGCGTTCATTTATGATGAGATTGTTATCAAACAAGTCGTTGTAATAAATTTACTTAATTTATTCTTTTATGAAGCCTGATTTACTTAATCTTAATAAAATTTTAAGGTGTTTGGGTGATTTTTAATGTTTTGTTGGTGTTTGTTTCTGATATCTCTATTTTCTTAAGCGATCAAATTTTAAAACGTTGACACCTCTGTTTTTAAAACTCACGATCATACTATCCTTTGTCTTAACTGATTCTGATAAAATCGCGTCATCTAAAAGATTAACTCTGTAATTTCGATTCTGTGCGGCTTCAACCGTACTGTTTATGCAATAAGCAGCGTCTAAACCAACGATATACAGTTCATTTATTTTATTGTTGGATAAGATATTATCAAGTTTAGTATCTATAAACGCATCATTCTTACTTTTAACGATCTCTAAATTTGAATTTAATTTCAGTCGTTTATCAAATTTTGCTCCCGGACTCCCTTCGGCATATGAATCGTTCAGGAGATTGATTAAAGGATTTGTGATTGCACTTCTAATAAAAATAATGGGTATGTTTTGATTTTCACAATAGTCTGATACCCGGTTTATTTTGTTTATTAAGGCATCTGAATTACTGGTATAGAATGAGTTTGTCGAAATTTCGCCTGTTGTTGCTTCTTGGATATCGATAACTAAAAGGGCACAATTAGGTTCGTTGTAATTCTCTATGGGTTGCCCTTTTGAAACCACAGATGCATTTTTTTCAAAAACGATTAGGTTGACAATTAGGATTATAACGAAAAGAATTATTACTCCAGCGATACACAGGATAATCGTTCTTAATCTTCTTTTTTTTCTAGCCATTTTCTTTAGTTTTCTGTTTGTTCTTCAAGGGTAAATTGTATGATAAGTGGCAGACTGCGTGGTAATTTCTTGTCAAACTTTGGTTGGTACCACATTGCCTGCCATAGCTTATACAAAATATTAGCTTGAGTTATTTTTTTTTCATTTTAAGCCCTTCGATTTTTTTCTTATAGAAATCGTTACCACTTAATTCTAAAGCTTTGGATACATATTTAATTGCATTGTTTAAGTCGCCTTTGGCTTCATAATAATCAGCCATAGAATCAAAGGCATTTGCACTTTCAGGATAATACTCAATAGCAAGTTCTAAGTACATTTTCGCCTTTTCAAACTGTTGCATATCCATATTCATATATCCTGACATATTTAACAGTTCCTCAGGATAAGGCGGTTCTGAATAAGTAAAATGCTCTTTGAGTTTCTGTTCTCTATATCTAATTATAGCGAGAAGCTCATCTTTGGGAGTGTCAAATGAGTTTATTTTATCGGTATTTTCCATCTGATACCATTTAAAAAGAGAGAGCAAACCATCCATGATGGAAGGAAAGGGGATTGTGCCATGTATATCGCCGGGATAAAATTTCCAGTCAAATACTAATCCGTTTTTTTTCGCATTTTGCCTAATTAAGTTCGAAAAGGCAATGTTTGAACGGGCAAACAAGCTAAAGTCAGTTGTATCTTGCATGACATTGTCCAGAGTTATCTTTGAATTTTGCATATGCAATTGCCCACTTAAAGACATAAATAAAGATTTGTTTTTATATTTCTGACCAACAAGTAATCCTTGCGCCTTTTTCAGTAGTTTTTGGTCATCCCAATCAAGACTTGGGTCTATAGCTATATAGTTGGCAAATAAAGTTGGATGATTAATTAGCATATGAATGGTGAACAAGCCTCCATATGAGTGACCAATTAATGTTCTAAAATTGGTCACCGGATATTTGTTTTCTATAAATGGAATAAGTTCTTTCTCTATAAATTGACTAAAATGATCAGCCTCTCCATTTTTTTCATTAAAAGGCATACCGTATTTTGTTGTGATGGTTGAAGTCGTCAGATCTCTTATTCTGTTTTTTTTATTCGAAATTCCTACGAGTACCATTTCAGGCGTAAAGCCACCGCTATAATAATTTTGAACATCACTGACTGTAGGAAGAAACACTTCGCCGTCTAAAATAAAAACGACAGGGTATTTTTGATTTTTCTCCGGGGTATAACTGGCAGGCAATTGCACATAAATATTTCTCGACTCGTTTAGGATTTGGGAATATAGACTATCCACAACACCAACTTTTTGCAAAAACCTTTGATTTACTTGTGCATTGATACAATTTAGGGAAAGGATCATGAGTCCTGTTGTCAATGCTATTTTTAGTCCATTTTTCATTTTAGCTATTATATTTAGATTATATTTGTCATAACTAATACTAAGGCTTGTACTTAGGTACGTAGGTGATTTCAAAGAGTCATTTTATTCACTGATCAAGGGGAGGCCATGATACAAAGTGAGTAATGAGCCAATTAAGCAAGTTGTGTTTTTTAATAACAAATACTTTAGATATTATTTGTGAGCAATAAATATACATTTTTATTTTTAGCAAAGCCCATTTCTAAATCACGAACACATTAAAAATAGGGGAGGTGAGTCTTCTGTTTTTTTTATTGTATGAAACTTTTAAACGGCTTGTCAGGGTGCATGAGATTTTCCAGACTGGGTAGAATTGATAGAAGAAAAAATAGAGGTGTTGTGTTTTTGAATACATTAAAACTTGGTGAAAATCAAAACAAAGAGGCCGTTCAAATCTATTTTGAAACAGCCTCTTTCTGGTAATCTTCAAATTATACTAAAAAACCAGTAATGGCGAAATAATACCAATACTGAATCGTCCGGTATTTCTGTCTGCAGATGAAAACTGAGTTTTTGAATAATTGGAGTAGTTGTATTTTCTGGCTACATAACTAGCATAAAACTTCAAGTTTAGATCTTTGAAAGGCGAATACTGTATGGTAGGAATTAGTCCATAAGTCGTAACCAATTTCTCAGTTGAATTGCCGTTAAATTTAGCATATGTATTGTTTGTCATCACTGTTAAAAGTAAGTTAATCTTAGGTTGAATTTGATATTCTGCTCTCAACCAATGTTCAACATACTTAACATCTTCTGCCGGAGCTTGAAAGCCTGAGGCAATGATATTCGTAGCAATCCCTTTATTGTCCAAAGCTTCGAAACTGTATTGAAAATCATACATAAGAGTGAAGTCTTTTGACTGGAACTTATTACCCAATACGAAATAGTGCAACACTTTGCTCTTAGCTTCAATGAAGTAACTGTAACTATAAGCTGTTTTTAGTTTTCCTTCAAATAAGCTTCCTCTCCAGGAAGATACAAAGGCCAAAGGTGCTTTCGCAGCTTTAATCCCGGAAATATCATATCCCGCATATTGAACAGCTAAAGATTTTGTTCTCGTATTTAATGCTTGAAGACCAAATGTGTGTTTTCCGTCTTTCAAAGTATGAGAAACAGTTGCACCTATCAAATAGTTGTCGGCATATTCTATCAGATCATTGTATTCCAAGATATCAATCGGATTTAAGTCCAGCTCCATTCCACCCCAATCAGTAGATTGTTTACCAACTGTAAGTTTAGTTTGAGGTGTAAGTGTGAAAACTAAATAAGCAAGATCAGTTGATCGACTCATATTGTCAAGATCTCCCACTTGGTGCTCGCGAGTATATCTGTCTCGAAATCTGAAGCTGACCTTTTCATGTATCTTACCTTTAATTTCCAATCGGAATTGATTGGAAGAAAAGTTAGAACTTTCATAATCTCCATCTTCAAATTTATTATCAAATGCTAAACGGGTGTTAAAAATAACATCAATATTTTTTAATAATGACTGCTTTTCTACAGGAATTAAGGACTGGTATTTGAGGTCGGATTTATTTTCTTGCTTTTGCGCAACTGCAAGAATTGGCAGCAAAAGAACTACTATATAAACAAAATATTTTTTCATTTTTCCATGAATTTTATATTTATAGTATAGGCAGTTTAACGATAAGAACTCCAAATTCAATCCAAAACATAAGTTTATGAATTTAATTTTACCACTTTTGATTGTAAACTGAAAGTGAAGGTTTTAAGCAAGGAGTCGTAAAAGAATGACTCCCTGCATTTTTAATGTTAATAGTTGAAAAAGTTACTTTGGATTTTAGCACGATCACTCGTTTCCATTAAAGATAACATCAATAAAATTCGGGCCTTTTGAGGATTAAGATCATCTCCAACAACAAAACCAAGAGCAGCATCATCTACTTCGTTAAACAATGTCGTTCTACCAGCTCCCGTTCTATTTGAACGACAAACCACAATTCCTTTTTTAGATGCTTTTTCAAGAGATTTACCAACAGCCGCATTAAAATTACCATTACCCATACCAGCATAAACAATCCCCTTAACGTTTGTGTTTAAAAGGGCATCAACTGTAACCGGACTGGCATCGGCATAGCCGTATATAATTTCAACTTGAGGTAAAGACATCGCTTTCGTTACGTCGAATTTTTTTGCAGGATTGCGCAATGATTGGTAATAATAATTTACTTTCCCATCATATATTAAACCAATGGGGCCGAAATTACGGGAAGCAAAAGTTGACGTACTGGTGGTAATCGTTTTTGTTACATCTCTACCATCAAAAACCAATTCATTCATTGCTACTAAAACGCCTTTCCCCTGACTTTTAGGATCTGCAGCAACGATGACTGCGTCTAACAAGTTTTTATTGCCATCTTGACTCATTGCAGTAGAAGCACGCATCGCACCAACCAATACAACTGGTTTGTCAGACAATGTTGTTAAATCAAGAAATGTAGCAGTTTCTTCCATCGTGTCGGTACCATGAGTAATGACAATAGCGTCTGCAGAATTCTCTTTAAAAATCTCATTTATTCTTTTTGAAAGTTTTAACCAAACTTCAACGCTCATGTCCTGGCTACCAATTTTAGCAATTTGTTCTCCTTTAATTTGGGCTATATCGTGAATTTCAGGTACAGCACTTAATAAAATATCAATCGATAATTTCCCAGCAGTATAAGCAGCTTTAGTTGCTGATTCTCCTGCACCTGCAATAGTCCCTCCAGTTGCAAGAATGGTTACTCTTGGCAATATCTTAGTCGTTTTCTTTTTAGTTTGAGCCTGCGTTTGTAATGTGAAAACAAACAAAAACAGTACGAATATGCTCTTTTTTATTAAACTCGTTTTCATAATTGATAAGTTTTAAATTATTATTGGTTTTGCCGCATCTCTCATTATTATTTTATTCCATTTGATTTATATGGCGTTCTTTACAACTATTTGTTTTCATATTTTGATTTATCCAATCCTGTCATATTCTTCGGTGATAATAAGACCTTTATTTGTTCCTCTGTAAGCAGTTTTTTCTCTCTTACCAATTCTAAAATTCCTTTACCCGTTGCTTTGGCTTCTTTGGCCAGTTCGTCACCTACATGATGGCCCAAGACAGGATTTAAAGCGGTAACAATACCAATAGTAGTTTCTAAATTGCGTTTGTGAACATCCTTATTGACCGTGATGCCATTGACACATTGAACTCGGAAAGTTTTTATCGTATTGGTCAGTAATTTTTGTGATTCAAAAATTGTAAGCCCCACAACGGGTTCGTATGCATTCAATTGTAAATCACCATCTGATGCAGCAATATTTACAGTTACGTCATTCCCCATAACACGGTAGCTGACAAAAGCCATCAGTTCGGGGATTACCGGATTTACTTTCCCAGGCATGATAGATGAACCTGGTTGTCGTGCAGGAAGGTTAATCTCAAACAAACCATTCCTTGGTCCCGATGACAGATTGATCAGGTCATTTGATATTTTCGATAGGGTTGTTGCTAAGGTTTTTAAAGCCGAAGAATACACGACAAATCCTTGTAAACAAGATGTCGCTGCAATCAAATCATCAGCATTGACCACATCATAACCCGAAATTTTTCTAAGATGTTCAATCACATATTTGTCATAACCTTTAGGTGTATTTAAACCTGTACCAATTGCAGTACCACCCATATTAAGGACCATTAGAGATTGACTTGCATGTTCTATATTAGCAATATCCCATTCCAACATTGCAGCAAAAGAATGAAATTCCTGCCCAACGGTCATAGGTACGGCGTCCTGGAATTCAGTACGACCCATTTTCACGATATCGATATTTTCGTGCCCCAATTTCCTGAACGATTTTTTCAGTTCATTAAGTTCTTTTATTAAGCGATCATTATGCAACAACATACCTAACTTTAATGATGACGGATATGTATCATTGGTTGATTGTGACATATTCAAATGATCATTGGGAGAAATCTTCTTATAGTTCCCTTTGGCTTGTCCGGACTTTTCAAGTGCAATATTCGCTAATACCTCATTAACATTCATATTGGTTGATGTTCCTGCACCTCCCTGATAGAGGTCAATCTTAAACTGATCAAGAAAATTTCCTGCAATTAATTCCTGACATGCTTCTTCGATTGGTTTCAAAATTTCAGGCTTCATTTTACCGGCTTCGGTGTTTGCCCGGGCACAAGCCAATTTCACCATTCCCCAAGCCTTAATAAAGTCAGGATAATCATTAACATACTGGCCAGAGATATGAAAATTTTCCATTGCTCTTGCAGCTTGGGCTCCGTAGTAGGCGTCTTTAGGAACTTTTATGTCACCCAGTAAATCTGTTTCAGTTCTATACTCTTGTGAAAATCCATTCAGCATCATGCAAAAAACAAGAAGTAAGCTTAGCAAAATTGTTCGTTTATTTACATTTTTCATCGTTTTGAGATTTTAAAAATGAGTTGTTTATGTGATATAAGTTATGAGTAAAGCAATAATGACAGCAGAAAAGGTTGTCACCAATCCGGGAACCATAAAACTGTGATTCACCAATCGGTTGCCAATTTTGGTCGTTCCGGTTTGGTCAAAGGAAATAGCAGCCAGTATTGTTCCATAGGTTGGAAGCACAAAGTATCCGTTTACGGCGGGGTATAGGGCTATTAATAGTTCAGCATCAAGCCCCAGGGCTAGTCCAACTGGCATTAAAGTCACGACGGTAGCTGCCTGGCTAAAAAGCATAATTGATAAGGTAAATAAACCAAAACCAAACACCCATTGATAACCTTCAATGGCTTGGGAAATACTTTCAACAATAACGAGTCGGTTTCCTTCAAAAAATGAAGAACCCAACCAGGCAATTCCTAAAATTGAAATCAGAGCCACAACACCACTCTTCATAATGCTTCCACCGACAGCCTTGCTTGCTTTTGCCTTAAAAATGACCATGATTAAGCCTCCTATAGCCAACATGATGATCATTATGGCAGGTCCCATCCCAATTTGATCTTCTGTAAGTTTTCCATCAACCATCCATTCATAAGAAGGTCTTAATTCAGGAAACATGCCAATTATAACGATCATTATAATGGCGAAAAAAAACATAAATGTAGAACCTTTGGCGTTTTTTAAAGTTTTTTTATCTGGAGTTTTGGTCGCTTCCAAGGCAATAATTTTTCCATCTTTCAATCGTTGCTGATAAATAGGGTCATCAGCTAACTCTTTGCCTTTTTTAAGAACGGTTATTGAGCCGATAACAACAGCTATTAAAGTGGAAGGAATAATGACCAGTAACATTTGAGGAAGACTCACTCCCATAACCGATAGAATACCAATCATGGCCACTGTTGAAGCAGAAATAGGGGAAGACACAAGCCCCTGCATGGCTGCAATAACCGACATGGACATTGGCCTTTCCGGTCGAATACCCGATTTTCGTGATATCTCAGCAATGATGGGTAATAATGCATAAATAACGTGTTGTGTTCCAGAAGCCAGAACAAGAATGTAAGTTACCAAAGGAGCCACAAAAGTGATGTTCTGAGGTCGTTTCCGCATGATTTTCTCTGCCATGCCTACCAGAAAATCAAGACCTCCGGCAGCCTCCATAGTAGAAAGTGCCGTAATCACGGCAAGGATCATTCCCAACACAATTACAGGGGGGCTTCCAACAGGTAATTTCAAAACAAATATAAAAATGACCAATCCGATACCAGCCATTGTACCCATTGCGATACCACCAATTCGAGCACCAATAATTATGATTGCCAAAAAGATTATCAACTCAATCCAAAGCATATGATTAAGATTTAATTAGTTATAAACTTAAATTATGTTGGTCTAATCCTTTAGATTAAAAAAAAAACGATATTTTGACACAAATAGCATTAACATTTTCTGATTGGGTTAATAGTATGAATTTGCCATTGCGACGATTTTTTTTACAGAATCTAAGGCTTTTATGAATAGTGCTTTTTTTGAGATAGGAATGCCTGTAAAAATAAATTTTCTAATGCTCTAAAAGTTTGAATACCATAATCCAAATAATCTGCCATTCGCCTAAGAAAATATGCTTTTTTCTGGTAGTTTTTATAATTAATGTTTTTGTAAAATTTACAATTCAAATCTTAGATATCAAGTAGATTAATAAAGCAAATTCAAGTTAAGCATTCTATGAAAAACACACAACTATTTCTTTGAACAGAGTCTGTGTCAGGGATTTAATCTTTGTTTTGAAGAGATGGCGATACAAGATCTAAAGATTGTATAATTCTCACACCCCTTAAAAAGATATGAAAATAGCGCTTACCAATTTGTTACAAATAGGTTGGGAATCTTCGCCCTTGATTGCAAGCTAGTGCCACATTGGGGTAAAACACTAAAGATTTATTTCAGAACAAACGTATGGGAGGGAGGAGATGCTGCAAGCTTTTCAGTGAGCGCAAAAAAGAGATAGTTTATTTTTATTTTAAAATGAGAATCACGAAAATCGATACCTTTTTTCAATTGCTTGTAATGGTTTTGTTAGCTTGCGTGGGCGATTAAAATAGTTGTCTTATTACCGACCGAAGGGAGATCACGAAACGAAGTGAGTAAAACGCTAAAAAAGCAAGCTGAGTAAATTTGTTTATATTTTTTGCCATTGGGGGTACGTATGCAATTACAGAATTCAGCCTTATGCTGAATTTTTATACAATCAGCTCATATATTTTATACTGCAAACGTGAATTTCTATTGAATTACCTGGATGATATGCTTATTTTTGTTTTTTATGTCGCAATTAGCTGTAGAATATATGTTATATGAATGACTTTAATATCGGGAAAATTGGGAGATTAATGCGCCGAGACTATCAGATAAAAGGGTTATTAACTAAATACAAAATAGGTAAAAGTATGGTGGAAGAGTTTAAAATAAGGAAGGCTGAACCAGATGAATATCCTGAAATTGAACGAATATTTGAAGCTCAGGGATTAGAGAACAATAAAACCGGAGTCAAGGTTTTTAATGGATATTCAGTTGAAGTGTTTGACAGGCTAATAGGTGGAGCAGAAGTGATGCTTCAAGAGGGAGAATATACTTTTTCTGTTGCTGTGATTGACGATTTTAAAGGGCAGGGCATTGGAAAATCATTATTTCAAATAGTGGAAGAAAAAATACGGAACTTAGGAGCTAAGAGGATACTGATTCAAGCAAAAGTTCCTGCTTATTGGTCAAAGTTTGGCTTTGTTGAAATTGTTGATCCTAATGATGCTCCAAAAACTTTTCGGTGCGATGGCTGTTCTCAATATGGGAAAGACTGCTTTCCAAAGATAATGGTTTTAGATTTATGATAGGTTTGATAATGGGGCAAGTCTGTGTATATTTTTATACTTATAGAAAATTAAAAAAAGATTTTAAATTATATAACCTATTCTTTTCGGGCCTCTTAAGTAAGATTGTTATTGGGAACGTTGGCAAGGTGGTTTAGATTGCTCATTACCAATTATACATTCCCAATTCGATAAGCAATCAACGTCCAAAACTTCATTTTGTACGTTGACCTTTCGACTTTCAGCCCTTTTATTTATTTTTGCCTTTATCCTTTATCCTTTTCAACCTTATAAACCCTTTTATTTAATCAGCTGCTTAAAATAGCTTGGCGTATTGGCTTCAAAGGTCATTTCCTTCTTGGTATGTGGATGTCTGAGGGTTAATTTTGCAGAATGAAGCGCAAGACGTTTGATTCCCACGCTTTTTTCACCATAAACCTTATCGCCGGCTACCGGACAGCCATGTTCGGCAAAATGCACACGAATCTGGTTTTTTCGTCCCGTGTACAAACGGATCCTTAATAAGCTGAAACGTTCCGACTCTTTGATAACCTGATAACCTGTTTTGGCAAACTTGCCTTTGTCCGCATTTCTGACAGAGAAAACACGATGAATACTATTCTCTGCCAAATAAGAGGTGATGATGCCTTCTTTCTCACGCATTTTACCTTCAACTACCGCCACGTATGTCTTGCTAAAACTCTGCCATTCATCCTGAAGGAAAAATTTTGCTTTTTCGGTTTTTGCAAAAACCAATACGCCTGAGGTATCCTTATCCAAACGGTGTACAATAAAAATTCTGTTCTTCGATTTCTGACTGCCTTTTTTCACATACTGACTTAAAAGAAAATAGGCCGTTTTCTCTCGCTCACGGGCACTGGCCATGGTTAACAAACCACTCACTTTATTTACAACAATAATATCCTGGTCTTCGTAAAGTATCGTGAGTCCTTTAGGTTGGTATTTATTCGACGGTTTTTTATTTTTTTTCTGAATTTCTTCCATATCTATAAAATATAAACACCTTTTTTTCGTGTTGCGCGCTTCAGGCAACAAGGGTGACTGGCTCGGCTTACAGTAAAATATTTTGCTTCATTAATTATTCTGCAAAGATTACGCTTTCATTTTGTTTTTTTCTTAGAAGGATTCTAAATCAGATTAAAAAGTAAGGAAAGCTAAAATACAGTCAGAATCGAAGCAGAGGCCAAAACGAATATGGGTTCATTTAGAACCAAATTTTTAATCTAAATTCGGTTTCTGCATTAAAAATTTAGCGTACATTTGATACTATGATGTCAACAAAAACAATTACATATATTCTTTCCAAAGGTCATTTAAATCTGGATGGCCGTTTGATGTTTTTGTACATTTTTTCCGAACTCTAATTTATCCCATCCTATAGATGATTCACGGGTTTTACAAATAGCTTGTTGCTGATAACGACTATTGATAGAACAGTGTAGAATTTTCCTCTTGAAACCAAAGGTTCATTGAATGAACTGTTTGAATGTAGTGCCCTATTTTGTTTTATATGTTTAATTTTACTTAACTGATTGAATTAATGGAAGCCTCAGATATTTACGACAATGACCTGATTAATAAGAATAGTCAGGATTTTATAGAATTCCCTCAAATCAAATGGTTTAATGCCTATCGTGATGAACAGTTGATCAATCGAAGAGCCGACCTGTTGGACTTCACAAATGACAATCTGCTGTTTAAGGGGACCAAACCTTTTTATAAACAAATTTCAAAGGGCTGTAAGCTTTGCGGAGCAGGCTTCTGGAGCTGTTTGTTTATCACGGGCAAATGCAATGCAAATTGTTTTTATTGTCCCACATCGCAAACCCACGACGATTTGCCTACGACTCAGGGCTTGAGTTTCGAATCGGCTTCGGCCTACGCCGAATATGTCAATCATTTTAAGTTTAAAGGGGTTGGATTCAGTGGAGGAGAACCCTTCTTAGTTTATGATAGAGTAGTTGAGTTTCTGAAGAAGCTGAGAAAAAAGTGTTCTCCCGATTTGTATGTCTGGCTTTATACCAATGGAATCCTTGTTGACGAAATCAAATTGAAGAAACTGGCCTCTTTGGGTTTAAACGAAATACGTTTTGATATAGGCGCCACAAATTTTAGTCTCGACAAAGTGAAAATGGCTAAGGGGATCATCCCCAATGTGACCATTGAAATACCGGCTATCCCTGAGGAACTGGAACGAATGAAATTGCTTTTGCCTGAGATGATAAAGGCGGGAGTGAGCAACCTGAACCTGCATCAGCTTAGACTAACCAAATACAATGCACCTAAACTCTTAAAAAGAGACTATACTTATGTGGCTGATGAGCGACCGCTGGTTTTGGAATCGGAAATTATGGCATTGGAACTGATTAAATATGCCATGGAGGCTCATCTTGAGATGGGAATAAATTATTGTTCGTTCAACTTTAAACATCGTTTCCAGAAAGCAGGATTTCGTTCTCAAATTGCCAATGCCTTAGCCGATGATTCCGAAATTATCAATACCAATGGTTTTGTCCGAAATCTGAAAGGGCATCACTTGAGTTACGAACGTATCTCGGTGACTGATTTTGATAATCAGAATGGTTTAAGTTTAGATTTAAAATACAAAAAATATTCTGTGAAGCGGGATGCGATCATGAAAAATATTGAATTAAGCCCTCAGTTATTATCTGAAGTGGAAACATTAATTAGCGAAGGCGAAACCCGAATTCCTAAGGATGAATTATTGTACAAAATTTGGCGGATGGAACATATCGAGAACAAACTTCGTAAGTTTTAAACTGGGGATTGAATTTTAAGGATTCAGTTAAATGGAACTGAAGAGGGCCTAATAAATGTTAATTCAGCCTGAATAATAGACCAAAAACTCTTTTTTTAGTTTGTGTTGCCAAATAAAAAGCTTTTCTTTGTGCAAAAATTTATCAATTATTAAAAGATTTAAGTTATGACTATTGCTAAAGACAAAGTAGTATCAGTTATATATGAGTTGAGAACTGAACTTGAAGGAGAAATCATCGAGAAAGCAGTTGCTGAAACTCCATTAACATTTCACTGTGGTGCAGGACAAATGTTAGAGAAATTCGAAGCGAACCTAATGGGTCTTTCTGTTGGATCAGCTTTCGATTTTAAATTGGCTACTGAAGAGGCTTATGGTCTTGCTTCTGAAGAGGCTGTTATCGATTTACCAAAGAACATTTTCGAGGTAAACGGTGAGTTCGACTCAGAAATGATTAAAGAAGGTAACGTTGTACCTATGCAAGATAGCTCAGGTCGTCGTATGAATGGTATCGTTCTTGAAATTGGCGAAACAACTGTTAAGATGGACTTCAATCACCCATTAGCTGGTGACGATTTGTTTTTCAAAGGTGAAGTTATCGAAGTGCGTGACGCAACTCAGGAAGAAATGGATGCGCTTAAAGCTGAAGCTAACGGATGTGCTCCTGGCGGATGTGGCGGCGGATGTTCTTGCTAATCCTCAAATGAAATTCTCAGAGAGCTTTCTCTGAAAAGATACAACCCGGAAGTCATTGACTTTCGGGTTTTCTTTTGGGCTCTATTTTTAATCACTACATCCTCGCATCTCCTCATCCTCGCATTTCGTGAATTGTTGTATATTTAGGCTTCATTAAAAAGGATAGGAGATATGACAAAGAAAAAAATGCCACTTTATGTGAAAATATTAATCGGAATGGTTTTGGGTACTGTTGCAGGTCTTTTTGCCGTTAAAATGGGCTGGGATCAGTTTACCTTCAACTGGATTAAGCCCTGGGGAGCCATCTTTTTAAATCTACTGAAACTGATTGCCGTTCCTTTGATTTTTGTTTCTCTGGTAAAGGGGATTTCAAGTTTGTCAAACATCTCAAAGCTTTCTCGTATTGGTTTTAAAACCATTTCACTTTATGTGATCTCCACCGTGATTGCAGTAAGTTCAGGCCTGATTTTAGTGAATACCATACAGCCAGGCAACACCTTTCCCGAGGCGAAGAAAATAGAGCTTCAGGAGAAATACCATACAACGGTCGATTTAAAGAAAGATCAGGCTGCTAAGGTGAAAGAAGAAACGCCACTGCAATTTTTAGTTGATATGGTGCCATCTAACTTTTTTGAGGCGGCCAGCGACAATACCAAGATGTTGCAGATTATCTTTTTTGCGATTCTGTTTGGTATTGCTATGGTTTTGCTTGAAGAAAAGCAAATCGTTGTGGTGCGGGATTTCTTCAATGGTATCGATGCCATTATTCTTAAAATAATTGATCTGATCATGGCCTTTGCACCCTATGGTGTGTTTGCCCTTATTGCGGGCTTGATTGTCGATTTTTCCGGCGATGTTGATCTGTTTGCAGCATTGGGTTTGTACGCCATTACCGTGATTTTGGGTTTATTGGTGATGATCTTTATTATTTATCCGCTTTTCTTACGCTTGTTCACGCCCGTTTCGTATCGCGATTTTTATAGGAAAATTAGTCCGGCTCAGCTTCTGGCATTTTCAACCTCTTCTTCAGCGGCAACACTTCCAGTTACACTCGATAGAGCTGAGAATCATTTAGGGGTAGCCAACGAAGTGGCTAGTTTTGTTTTGCCGGTAGGTGTAACCATCAATATGGATGGGACCAGTTGTTACCAAGCCATAGCGGCTGTATTTATTGCACAGGTATTTGATGTGCCTTTGGATATTTACGACCAACTCATCATTGTAATGACGGCAACTTTGGCTTCTATCGGAACACCGGGAATACCAGGGGGGAGTATTGTCATGTTAATCATTGTTCTGTCATCGGTGGGTATTCCTATTGAAGGTCTTGCCTTGATTTTGGGTATCGATAGACCCCTGGATATGTTGCGAACCGTAGTGAATGTAACGGGTGACACCACCGTCGCTACCATTGTAGCCCAATCCGAAGGGAAATTGAACTATAATCCTGAACTCATCCCTCAAACTGTTGAAGTGAAAAAGTAGGATGATATAACCCGACAGAGTCGAAGACCTGTTGGTGTTAGAAAATTGAAATAAATCAATACTGTAGGTTACAAGCAAATTGATAGCCTATAAAACTATTCGAACCTGACAGGTTTAATTTACATCTCGTATATTAACCTGTCAGGTTTTGAGTCTAATATTACTTGTGTCTTTGAGTTAATAGCTCAACCACTTCTTCGAGTTTATAGCCTTTTGCAGATAAGAGAACTAAATAGTGATACATCAGGTCAGCTGCTTCCCCCATAAATAAGTCTTTATTGTCATCTTTAGCTTCAATTACCAACTCAACAGCTTCTTCGCCAACTTTTTGAGCAACCTTATTTATCCCTTTTTTGAACAGACTTGCGGTATACGATTTCTCTGAAAGATTGTTCTTTCTCTCTTCAATCACGTCCTGCAGTTGTAAAAGAAAATCAATTTCCGATCCCGTATTGCTTTCATTCCAACAGGTATCATTACCTGTGTGGCAAACCGGCCCCTCAGGATTAACCTTAATTAATAAGCTATCCTGATCACAATCCAAACTCATGCTGATAAAATTCAGGTAATTGCCACTGCTTTCGCCTTTTGTCCATAAACGTCCTTTACTGCGAGAGTAGAAACAGACACGCTTTTCTTCAAGTGTTTTTTCCAGCGATGCCTTGTTCACATAGCCCAGCATCAAGACCTTCTGTGTTTGCACATCTTGAATAATGGCAGGTGCAAGGCCATCACCTTTACTGAAATCTATTTGGTTGATTAATTCGGTATAATTCATAATTCTATTTTTTATCGATAGTCAATTCTTTAGTCGACAAATGCAACTAAATCATTTACACATTTACTTTTTTCACTCTTTTATTATTTATAATCGGACAGGAATATCTTCTGATTTTAAATAGTTTTTCAATTCGGGAATCTCAATCTCCTTATAGTGAAAAACACTGGCTGCTAAAGCCGCATCCGCTTTCCCTTTGGTAAAAACATCAGCAAAATGGTGCATGTTGCCGGCACCTCCTGAAGCAATCAAAGGAATATTTAGCATTTCAGATATTTCAGCTAGCGCTTCGTTGGCAAAACCATTTTTAGTCCCATCATGATTCATGGAGGTAAAGAGGATTTCACCCGCACCACGTCTTTCCGCTTCCTTCAGCCAATCGAATAGTTTAATACCAGTAGGAATCCGTCCACCGTTCAGATAGACTTCCCAACCCTCTTGAGTCTCGCAAGCATCTACGGCTAAAACCACACATTGTGAGCCAAAGCGATTCGCCAATTCCGTAATCAATTCAGGACAACGAACTGCTGATGAGTTAATGGCAATTTTATCAGCACCTGCCTTTAGAATCTGAGCCACATCCTCGCAACTGTTGATGCCACCCCCAACGGTAAAGGGAATAGTGAGCACCTTCGCAACCTTTTCAACCAGTTCAAGTAAGGTTTTACGTTTTTCATGAGTGGCTGTAATATCCAGAAAGACCAATTCGTCGGCCCCTCGTTCCGCATAAGCTTTAGCCAACTCAACAGGATCACCTGCATCCTTTAAATCGACAAAGTTGATTCCTTTAACAGTTCGTCCATCCTTTATATCCAGACAGGGTATAATTCGTTTTGCTAGCATCGTTTAGAGTATAAATTCATTAACTAAATCTTCAAGTTGAATTCGATTTTCGTAGATGGCTTTCCCAATAATCACACCCGTGCAATGGGTTTCATTCAGTCCTCTTACATCTTCGAGACAGGATACACCACCACTGGCAATAAGCTGTATTTCGGGGAACTGATTTAAAATCGATTGATAGAGTTCAATAGCCGGTCCTTTTAACATCCCATCCTTTGAGATATCCGTACAAATGACTCTGCGAATTCCTTTTTTCAGATGGGTTTCAAGAAAATTGAAGAGTGCAATACCCGAATCTTTTTCCCAGCCCGATGTGGCGATGAATCCATTCTTAACATCAGCCCCTAAAATGATTCGTTCCGCACCATATTTTTCCAAACAAAGGTCAAATAGTTTAGGATCAGTCACTGCCAAGCTCCCAAGTGTAATCTGTGAAGCACCTGACTCAAAAGCCAAATCGATATCAGTCTTAGATTTCAGGCCACCGCCAAAATCAAGCTTCAAATTGGTTGTTTCACTAATCTCTCGCAAAACAGAAGCATTGCAAATATGCTTCGATCGGGCTCCTTCCAAATCGACCAGGTGCAATTGTTTGATACCAGCTTTCTCAAAAGTCCGGGCAACATTCAGAGGATTGGAATCGTATACAATTTTAGTATCGTAATTTCCTTTGGTCAATCGCACACATTGTCCGCCAATAATGTCGATTGCAGGAATGATTTCTATCTTGTTCATGCCTTATAGCTTAATAAAGTTGTTTAATATTGCTTGTCCGATATCGCCTGATTTTTCAGGGTGAAACTGGCAAGCGTAAAAGTTATCCTTCTGAAGACTGGCTGAGAAACTTTTGATATAATGCGTTTCAGCTGTAGCGTATTCGTTTAGTGGAACATAGTAGGAGTGAACAAAGTAGGCATAGCTTTCCGTTTCAATCCCTTCAAACAGTTTCCCTTTCAATTGCCTGATTTGATTCCAACCCATATGGGGGACTTTATCTTCAGCAGGGAATTTTAGCGTATTAACGGGAAAAAGACCCAGCCCTTTGGTATTGCCTTCTTCCGAATGGGCACACATAAGCTGCATCCCCAGACAAATCCCCAAGACAGGTTGTTTAAGTTGAGGAATCAATTGATCCAAACCTGTTTCTTTTAGCTTTTTCATTGCCCAGGCTGCTTCCCCAACACCAGGGAAGATCACCTTGTCGGCTTGGCGTATGGTCTTTTCACAATTCGATATTTCAGCATTTACACCAAGACGTTCAAGAGCATATTTCACAGACTGAACGTTACCCGCTTCGTAGTCGATAATGACAATATTTTGTTTTTCCATAAGTATCGATTTATAACATGCCTTTGGTTGAGGGGAGTTGCAAATTGTTAACATCCCTTTTAATAGCCATCCGAATGGCACGGGCAAAAGCTTTAAAAATGCCTTCAATTTTGTGGTGTTCGTTTTTACCTTCAGCTTTAATGTTTAGGTTGCAAAGTGCACCATTACTAAACGATTTAAAAAAGTGAGAAAACATCTCAGTTGGCATATTTCCAATCATTTCTCTGTTGAATTCAGCATCCCAAACCAATTCGTTTCGTCCTCCAAAATCGAGAGCCACTTGTGCCAGACAATCATCCATAGGCAAACAAAAGCCATAGCGTTCTATTCCCAGCTTATCACCCAATGCTTTTTTGAAGGCTTCGCCCAGGGCAATCCCTGTGTCTTCAATGCAGTGGTGTTCGTCTACATTTAAATCAGCAACTGTTAATATTGAGAGATTGATGCCTGAGTGTTTGAGAATCTGTTCAAGCATATGATCGAAGAATCCCAATCCTGTGTTGATTGTCCCTTGACTTTTTCCATCCAAATCCAATTCAATTCTGATTTGTGTTTCAAGGGTATTGCGTTCAATTAAAGCCGTCCTTTCATTTAAGCGCAAAAACTCAAATACTTGTTCCCAGGATATGGTTTGCAAAGCGATTTGTTTCTTTAAATCATTTTGATCTTCTGATTCAGATTGATCTGCCTGAATAAAGATGGCTTTTGCATTCAGATTCCTGGCTAGCTCAACATCTGTCCAACGGTCTCCAATAACAAAGGAGTTCTCCAAGTCATACTCTTCATAAAAGTAGTGTTCTAAAAGGGCAGTGCCGGGTTTTCGAGTGGGCGCCTTGTCTTCAGGAAACGTTTTATCTATGATAATCTTATTAAAAGTGATGCCTTCGTTGGCAAAGGCTTGTATCATTTTGTTTTGGGCAGGCCAGAAATCGGCTTCGGGAAACGAATCCGTTCCCAAACCATCCTGATTGGTCACGATAACCAGCTCGAAATCGAGTTGAGAAGCAATTTTGCCTAAACCCCGAAAGACACCGGGATAGAACTCCAGCTTTTCCAGGCTGTCAACCTGAAAATCGATGGGGGGCTCAATAATGAGTGTCCCGTCTCTGTCGATAAAGAGGACTTTCTTCTTTTGTGTGTTTGTTTGCATGAGTCGATTTATTGGGTTTGGGTTGTAAATGTTTTTTCAAATTCTTTTAAGGCTTTAAATAAGCTTTGGTTTTCTGCCGCGGTTCCAATGCTTATTCTAAGGCAGTTTTCAAGTTGTGATATTGAGCTTCTGTTTCTGACCACAATACCCATATCAATTAATAAATTGTAAAGTTTGTTGGCATCAACGACCCGAATCAGAATGAAATTTGCCTGAGAAGGGAATACGTTTTCTACGAAAGAAAAACGTCTGAGTTCTTTTATCATCCCATCTCTTTCTTCAATTAAGAGCCTTATTTCTGTCTGACTTTTCTTTTCATCACTTAATCGTTCAAGGGCTTTCTCCTGGCTCAGTGTATTGATATTATAGGGTGGCTTAATTTTGTTCAATACTTCAATGATTTCACAAGAGGCCATGCCTATCCCCAAACGAATTCCAGCCATGCCCCAGGCTTTTGAAAGGGTTTGCAGGATAATCAGATTAGGATACTGATCAAGCTCTTTCACCAGACTTGCATCGGCAGCAAAATCGATATAGGCTTCGTCTAAAATAATTAAGCCTTTAAAGCTTGACAGCAACTCCTCTATAATTTCCCGATCAATCAAATTACCCGTTGGATTATTCGGAGAACAGAGAAATAAAAGCTTGGCATCATTGTTTTCAAGAATGGCTTTAACATCGGGTTGAAAGTTTGCATCAAGTTTCAGATCACAAATCTTTAAATCATTGATTTGAGCAGCAACCTGATACATGCCATAGGTCGGATTGCAAATAATAACTTTATCTTTCGATGGCTCACAAAAAGCTCTCAGGACCATATCAATAATCTCGTCGCTGCCATTACCTAAAATCAGATTTGCCTTGCTTAGCCCTTTAATCTCTGACAAGCGTTTCTTTAAATCCCATTGTTGTGGATCAGGATACCGATTGATTCTATTATTAAAGGGATTTTCGTTAGCATCCAGAAAGACAGAACTTGTACCGGAAAACTCGTCCCTGGCCGAAGAGTAGGGACTGAGCGTTTTCACATTTGCACGAATTAAATTTTCTAAATTGAATTTGGTATTCATCTTATTTACGGTTTAAGCGTATTTTTAACAGGTTTTGTTTAATCGAATGCTCACGGCATTTTTGTGAGCTTCCAATTGTTCAGCTTCAGCCATAATTTCAATGCTAGGTCCCAGGTTTTCGAGACCTTTGCGTGTAATTTTCTGAAACGTGATACTCTTCATAAATGAATTTAGTCCAACACCCGAATAGGATTTAGCGTATCCGTTTGTTGGAAGCGTGTGATTGGTTCCCGATGCATAATCGCCGGCACTCTCTGGTGTGTAATTGCCAATAAAGACGGATCCTGCATTCTGGATGCCATTCAATATCTCATCTTCATTCTTAACGGAAAGAATCAAGTGCTCCGGAGCATATTGATTGCTGATTTCAAGTGCTTCAACCGCTGATTCAACCAATATCATCTTCGAATTGTTGAGTGCTTTTGTCGCGATGGCTTCTCTTGAAAGCTTCTTCAGTTGCTTTTTTAATTCAATTTGAACAGCATCCAGTAGCTTTTCATTCCAACTCAATAAAATCACCTGGCTATCTGCGCCGTGTTCAGCCTGTGATAAAAGATCAGCGGCTACAAATTCCGGAACAGCACTCTCATCAGCCATCACCAAAACCTCCGATGGACCTGCCGGCATATCAATCGCAACACTCAATTGAATTGCGGTTTGTTTGGCAGCTGTGACGAACTGATTGCCCGGACCAAAGATCTTGTAGACAGCAGGAACTGATTCAGTTCCTATCGCCATAGCGCCTATGGCCTGAATGCCACCAATTCGAAAGACCTTTGTGATGCTGACCAGTTTGCATGCATAAAGAATCGCCGGATTAATTTGACCGTTCTTATCCGGAGGTGTACACAAGACAATTTCCTGACAGTTCGCAATTCTAGCTGGAATGCCTAACATGAGTACTGTAGAAAATAAGGGAGCAGATCCTCCGGGGATATAGAGTCCAATCTTATCAATAGGGGTAAATTTTCTCCAACAACTAACGCCTTCAGTAGTTTCAATAAGGTCTGATTCTATTTTTTGAGCCTTGTGAAATGTTTCGATGTTCTTAGCTGCCAATTGAATGGCTTGTTTTAATTCATCTGAAATGAATTGTTCTGAATCATCAATTTCAGATTGACTGACAGCCAATTCATCAATTTTAACTCGATCGTAAAACCAGGTGTATTTTCTTAGAGCAGCGTCACCATCGGCTTTAACTTCTTTGAAAATTTGCTTGACAACCTCTTTCATTTCCTCCAATTCAATAGTAGGACGCGCAAGAATTTGGTTCCAATCGTTTTTTTGTGGGTATTTTATAGTTTGCATGGTCTTGTTGTTTTAAAAATTAAAGAATCATTTTTCCGATTGGAATGGTTAGGATGCCTTCAGCACCATTGGCTTTAAGCTGATCGATCACTTCCCAAAAATCTTTATCGTTGATAACGGTGTGAATAGAACTCCAACCTTCTTGCATAAGTGGCATAACTGTTGGACTTTTCATTCCTGGTAAAATGCTATTGATGGCTTCAATATTGTCGTTAGGGACGTTTAGCAACAGGTATTTGTTGTTTTTGGCAGCTAAAACAGCACGCATTCTGAATAGTAAATCAGACAGAAGTGCGTTTTTGTCCTCTGAAATGTTGACGTTCTTTACCAGACAAGCCTCGGATGAGAGAATTTCTTCAACTTCCTTAAGTCCGTTTTTGAACAGTGTACTTCCCGAGCTCACGATATCACAAATAGCATCAGAAAGGCCGATGTTTGGTGCTATTTCTACGGAACCTGAAATAACGTGGATTTCTGAATCCAGATTGTTTCTATCTAAGAAGGCTTGCAATGAATTGGGGTAGGAGGTTGCAATTCGTTTACCATTAAAATAGTCTAACCCCGTGTATGCTTCATCTTTGGGGATAGCCATTTTTAATCGGCACTTCGAGAAACCCAGTTTTTGCAGAATCTCAACTTCCTTCTGTTTTTCAATCACTACATTTTCGCCAACAATGGCAATATCGGCAACTCCATCTTGCACATATTGGGGAATGTCTGAATTTCTCAGATAAAGAACCTCCAGAGGGAAGTTGCGCGCTTGTGCTTTCAACTGATCTTTCCCGTTATCTATTGAGATGCCACATTCTTTAAGAATTTGAAGCGAATCGTTTTGAAGTCTTCCTGACTTCTGAATGGCAATTTTTAATCGTGTACTCATTGTGTGTTTTGTTTTTAAAAACCTGATTCCGGGAATGGGTACAAATAAGAACGCCAACCTGAAATCAGGTTGGCGTGAATCGTTATAAATTTATAGCTTAAAATTTTGGCATAACAGTATCAGCTCACCTGAAGTAAGTAAAATGATGATGGTGATGATGCTGTGTTGTAAAATTCATTGTTTAGAGTTTTAAAGTCTTGGGTTTAATTTGATTTTGTAATATAATTTGTTCTAGAATTGCATATAAACAAAAACGCCAACCTGGAATCAGGTTGGCGTTAATTGTTATGAATTTATCACTTGAGATTTTTACATAACATCATCGGCTCACCTGAGGTAAGAGAAAATAATGATGATGATGTATTGCTGTAAAAATCATAGTTTTTGCGTTTTATCTGCGACAAAGATTAGTATTAATATTCGTTTAAGCAAGTCCTAATTATTGATTTTAATTTTCTTGCCGCCTTGATATTGTCCTGTAAGACTTGTAAACACAAGGGTTTTGGCTTGTGTTTATTTTTGAAATATTTTTTTTTGAATGGTTCGAACTCAATTGTTTTAAGCTTATTTCTTTTTAGTGAACTTGTTGCATTTTTAGTATATTTGCATGGAATTTTGAATAAGAACCATTAATATTAAGAAACTATGGCGAGTAGAAGAAAATTAAAAAAAGATATTGACTTTTTGACTTTTGAAGTTATTTCTGATTGCTACAACTATATTTACCTGCACCCGGGAAACGAAGAAAAAGTAATCGATATTATTAAAGAAACGGTTGCAAATCGTAACAAACTTGTTGCTTGCGTAAATCACCCTGACGGTAAGGATAACGCAAAAATTGTGAAAGCATATTATAAATCAATTTTCAACGATTTAATTTCGAATACGGATGCTTCATTCACAAAATTGAGTGAATTGATTAAAGCATAAGTTTTCTTAAAAGGAATAATTCTAATAGCTTTGCCTCCCGGGTAAAGCTATTTTTTTTTTATGAAGATTGAGAAGACAATTGAGCTAGAAGATTTGGGCGAATTAGTGCTTAAAAAGGATTCACGTTTTAAACGTTTATCCTTAAGAATGGCACCTAATAAAGGTATATGGCTTAATGTTCCTTATCATTTGGATTGGCAAACAGCGATTGATTTTGCCCAAAGCCATAAGGATTGGATCATAAAGAACCGATCGAAAATTCAAGTTAAGGAAAAGCAGAATCTGTTTTTCGATTCGGATACCGTATTCAAAACCAAGTACCATGAATTGAGAATGAATCCAACTCAGGAGAATCGGGTCAGAGCTTCTGTCAAACAGGGGATCATTCAGGTCAGCCATCCCGAGAATTTTGATTTTGAGACCGAGGGGTTTCAGGATTTTATCAAACACATGATTATTGAAACACTTCGAAAGGAAGCCAAACATGTTTTACCTAAGCGTTTGGCTGAATTGGCATCTCGTTTTGGTTTTAAATTCAATAAAGTGAGTATTCGAAATGCCAGCTCTAGGTGGGGATCGTGTTCGGGAGATAATAATATCAGTTTAAACCTGCATTTAATGCGTTTGCCTGAGCACTTGATTGACATGGTTTTGCTTCATGAGTTGTGCCACACCATTGAAAAAAATCACTCAAAATCGTTTTGGGATTTATTGGCAAAGGTTTGTGATAAACTTCCCGAAAAGCGAAAGGAATTGAAAGCTTATTCAACATATTTGTAGAGAAATAGGATTAAAAAAAATAAAAGATGAACAGAGAAATATATATTCTGATTGGTTTAAGCATTTTTGCTTTTTTGTTGGGTACGCAATTGAAAAAGAGGTTTTCTAAGAAACCTGTTGACACACCTAAAGTTCACAAGTCTCAACGCTCAAAAATGGCCAGAATAGCTCAGGATAAACCTCAGGAGACCAAAAGCAAACATCCTAAAATCAAACGTTTTTTCCTTTGGCTTCAACTTGTCGTTTTGTTCTTTATCATCATATTTATGATACCAGCTTTGTCCCGCGACATCATGGTGGCTGAGGGGAGTTACGATCAAAGTCTGATTCTAAGAATTCTGATTGTTGCTTTCGCGGTTTATACCTTATTTGTTGGTTTAAATAAGCTTTTTAAGAATAAAGGGAAGATGGGAACTGATCTATAACATATATTTTCCCTTCGTTTTGTGATATTAATAAAGAGTTTATTCGTCATTTCTGATGAATAAACTTTTTTTTTGAAAAAAAAATTAAAGAGATTGACTTTTTTATCTTCAAGCTTAAATCGTTTTCGAAGAACTCTCTTTTAGTTTATAAAAAAAAACTGAGATTTTAAATGATAAATAGCATATAAGCGTCTTTATATGCATTTTAAAGGAGGAAAATTTTCTGTAAATTTGGTACGGACCCGGCCTTCAAAAGCTATTTAAAACTCAAGATATGGAGAATATTAAAACAACTTATCGCGAAATCCAATCGAAAAATGGAGAGGTGGATCAGAAAGATCTGATTCGTTACATTAATCTGCAACTCGCAGCTATGGGACAACCGATCTTTAATGAAGAAAACAACGATTTGTCTGATGTTAACTTTATAGCACTGACGGATAGTTTAATTCAGAATTATCGGGTGAAATCTCGTTTGTTAGCGGATCATCATTGCCCCGCAGATCAGAGAATTCAGAACTTTTTGAATGACTATTTTAAAGATCTGAATAAGGAAGTCCCTCAAATTCCAACTTCGACATTTACCTTAGATCAGGAAGGAATTGCTCGCGAGTTAAGTTTGCCACCTAATAAGAATGAATATATAACAGAACATCTCAGTTCATATCGTATTAAACAAGGCGTGCTTCATAACCCCAAACATGATAGAAGAACGACCAAAGGTTCATTTCATATTGTAGAGGGAGATTTGCCTGCACCACTTGATAAGATTGAATTGCCTAAATCAGCTTTCCTTAAGTTTTTGGATTCGGCTTTTAATCCTTCGGATGAATTAAAAACATTGCCTTTTACAGCTGCTCAGGATACCAAAGCGAAGATGATGGTTTCTCTCTTATTGCGCCCTGTTGTTTGCCCTGAAGTAAAAGGGGTGATATCAGAAAAAGCAATGGAGGTTCGTTTCTTCGTACCTGGTGCTTTTGTGAGTAATCTGGATTTTGTTGAATCGATTTTTGGAAATGCGGGTGATCCTCATTTACCATCGAACGATGCTGGTTTGGATATTGAACACTGGACTGGACATACCGGTTGTATTGTATTGGCACCACAGCTTTTGGAAATGACCAAGAAAGAGCTTGGCTTACCTCATTATGATGATGCAACAGAGCGTCAGCGCCGCGATGGTGTTTGTTGGAAAGAAGAAGGTGAACTTTATAATGGCGGACAACCTTTCAAGGTAACTTGCAGAAGTGAAGAAGGGGTTGTGATTACACTGATTGCTGATAATTACTTTGGCTATTCAAAGAAAGAAATTAAAACGCAGATTAGCTTTTCAGCAAATCTATATGGTTTAGCCGAAGAGGAGCACTCTGGAGGAGCAATTGCTTTCCCTCGTAAAAACCTGGGTGATAATTTCGACGGAACGCTTTTTATGAATAACATTCTTAAAAAGCAGTTTAGTTTTGATGAAGTGATCAAACAATTGGGTGATTCTGTTGAGGTTAAACCTGAAGGTTACGCCATTGATAAAGAGTATGAAAATATCATCTATATCGACGGACATGCCAAAATTGATTTGTATAAGAGTACGGTGAGTTGGGTAAGAGATGGCAAAGATCAATCGATTCGTTTATTGCCTGAACATTACTATGTGCACCCATCGGGCTACAAATTGCATATGGAAAAACACCCATCGGCTCCGTCCTGGCGTTTGGTGAGTACCTATGCTGAGGGAACTTTTTGTCACAAGCCTTGTACGGTTTCAGGAGGTGGAAAGTCTGAGATTTCGAAATCCTTATTAAATGCGATTATCTACAGTTCATTCTATATTCAGGATATGGATAAGGACTTTGATATGGCGGATCAGGTTTTTGAACATGACTATTCAAACCGATGGAAAAAACATGTGGAGCGTTCGGAACCTTCTCGTCCTTTATTAAACTCAAAACGTTCTTTAGGATCGGTGGTGAAACTATTAACACCGTCTAAATACTATACCGATGAGTACAATGCTTATTTGGCATCTATTCCGGATCATGTAAAAGGATTGGTTTTATTTGTGAAACGATTCTATCGTGAAGGTCGTACCGGTCGTGACTGGAGAAATTATTTCTCGGTGGATATGGTGAATGGTAAAAAAGGACATGAGTTGCTTTATAACAATCGTAAGATTGTAGCCAGTTACCTGCGTGTTGGTTTTGCAACCGATAATTCATGGTTTTTGCATAAGTTACGTCAGGACTTTATTGCTTCGGCTAAAATTCAGATGGAGGATGATATTACAGCTTCGGTTGTATTGCCTGCAAGCAGCCTTTCCTATTTGAATGAGGCTTACGACAACAAGTCAGTAAAGCTTACAACCAACTGCGAGCGTCGTTTCTTCCAGCGTCCTGATGAAGCGGTTCACCGTGGATACGATAAGGAGGCAGAGGCCGATCTTTCGATGCGTGGTAACTTTACATCGAATTACGAACCCATGACCAAAGAGGATGGTCAGGAATTGATGGCTGATGCGATTGGTTTCGATTTATATACCAAGCCGATTCAGGAATTAATTCGCAGGGGAGCAACCAGCGAGAAGGATAACTATTTTATCACACCTTCGCATACACGTATTGTGAATGGCAAACCGTCACAAAACCCACGTTATTTGCAAATTCGTCCCGATTTGGTAAACCCTATCGATGATAAGTTGGCCGAAGTGGGTGTTCGCTTGTCCAGAAAAATTCCTTTGGATCAGCCGGTTCATCACCCTGTAAATGCGGTATTGCCAGGACGTCGTAACAATCCTGCGGATAAGGAAGCCGGTATTCGTGCATTGAGTGTGTATAACCCAATTCATTATCAGGAGTTGCCTGAGTTGTTTATGGACTTTATTTGTTCACTAACGGGTAAGTCACCATCGACAACAGGTGCGGGTACTGAAGGAGCCTTAACCAAAGGACCTTTCAACATGTTGAGCCCAACCACTGATTTGAATAATGCTTTATTATCCTATATCATTACAGGCTATCAGGGGTTCTCATCAGCTGCAGGTTATGTGGGTTCTGAGAATCGTTTTGATCATGATGTTTCTCTTTTGATTCCGGAATTGTGGTGTCGTTTGAGCGAAGACAGTCGTGATCCGAAGCTTTTGATTGAAGAAGGTTCGCTTGAGAAGTTGAATGATTTTGAATATAAGGGCGAGAAAATTCAGGCAAGCCGTTTGGGCTATCGTATTACAGAAGGTTTCTTGTTCCGTTACCTGAATCGAATTTTCGATGAACCTCAGAATGTATTCAACGAGAGAATGCTGAAACCTGAAATTCAGGATATGGATGCTTTTGCTGATGGAATCAAGAATATCGTAGAAGCTCAGGAAAAAGTTGCGATTAACTATTTTAATGATAATAGTATTTCTGCCGCTATTCCACCATTGCAGGTGTTGTTAAGCATTATGGCTTTCGGACAGTACGATGGTAAGGATATTAGTGATCCTGAATTGCGTCAGATGTTCGATCGTGATGTGGTAATTAATTCCGACTGGTATAAGGCTCGATTGAAGCGTAAGCAGGAGATCGATATCCAATACTACGAGAATCAGATTGATTATCTGAATCAGTTTATTGCCGATAAGAACAATACAGAATGGAATGCGAAAATGAATCTTGAGGATCGTTTGATCAAAGCGAAATCAGATTTGGAGCATGTGAAAACCGAGGCTTATCTTCAAAGCCTGGTTGGAACCATTGGAGCGGATCCTTTGTTTAAGAAATAAGCAGACTGGATGATTATAGAAAAGGGGATGAACAATTAAGTTCATCCCCTTTTTCTTTGTCGTAAACCGTTTTTAGCGTTTACGTAGAATGAGGTATAAGCCTAATATAGCCGATATAGACCCCACAACAATACTTCCAATCGAATCGTTATCTTTTTGTCCCAAAGCACGTGTGAGTTGCGATTCCAGGCTGTTGAGATGTGTAAATCCATAAACAACGAGAATAATACCCAGAATTAACAGAATGGCAGCAATGATCTTTTTAAAGTCCATAATTGTATGTTTGATTTGTAATATTGTAAATTGTTGAAAGCATAAAGATCGCTTTTTAGTTTGACTCTCCAAAAATTCGTTTCACACCAGTGTAATTAATCTCTTCTTGATCTTTCAAAAAATCGATCAGGCATTCTGCAGTGGTGATGAATGCATTTTGCCCTTCATCAGTGTGATCAAAGGTGTAGGCACTCGCAATATAGGAACTCAGTCCAACTTTATACGTTTTCGTTTCATCCAATAAACTGCCGTCGTAGTTCTCCAGCTGAATTTCTCCTTGTCCCAAATAGCGATAGTTGATCCCGGCAACTTTTAAGTCGCCAAAGTTTGCACTCTTGATTAAGGAACGAATTTCGTTGCAAGTCATTTCGAACACAATTACTTCATTGTTGAAAGGGTCGAGCTCGTAAACATCTCTGATTTTGATATCGCCCATAGGTAACCAGCTGCGAATGCCGCCTGAATTTTGAAAGGCAATATCTGTCTTAACTTTCCAATTAATGGCATCGGTCATGAGCGAGCCCAATTCGTCTTTGTTGCTGAAAGGAGCCAGATTTTGAGCGATGACCTTATCTAGAGTTGAATTGTTATTGTATTCGCTCACAAGTGCCGCAATTTCGGTATCCGTTTCGCTTAGGTTTTCCACCTCAATCAGTTTTGCCGATTTTGAAATGACAAGGCCATCTTCAATTTTAATATCGATACGGCCAATATAATTACCACTTGAACCGGCCTGACAGATTAAAGCCTTGTTTTGGATGTAAGGCGAACTGATAACCGAGTGTGAATGCCCGCCAATAATCAGATCAATTTCGTCGTAGGTGTCGGCCAATGTGCGGTCTGAGCCTTGTCCCAGGTGGGAGAGAACGATAAACAGGTTGTTGTCTGTTTTCAGATTGGTATAGTCTTCTGTTGTATACTTGTAGTAAGGAAAATGAATGCCTTCAACCTTGTCGGGGTGAGTAGATGGTATGTAGCGGTCTCCAATTTTTGTTTGGGTTTCGATAAGCCCCAATACGATAATTGGAAAATCGGTTTTTGTTTTAAGGGTGATATAGGCTTTCGGTTGATTTAGGGTGGCGCTTTCAGTATCCATATTGGCACAGATGAATGGAAAATTAGCCTGACTGATGCGTTGGTTTAAAATCGCCTGTCCGTAATCAAATTCGTGATTTCCAATGGCTGAAGCGTCAAACTTCAATCGGTTCATCAAATCGATCATGGGATAACCCTTTTCGGCATATTGATCGACAACAGGATTGCCGCTAAACAAATCGCCGGCTGATAGCAGAAAAACATTGTCGTTGTTTTCTCTCACCTGATTGATATAGGCTGCAATTTTTGGGAAATTGTTGATAGAAGCATGCAAATCGTTCATATGAAGAATGACGATGTTTTCGCTCCCTGGTTGATCCGGTTGATCCGGTTCGGTGTTGGAGTTGTTTGGGGTACACGCTCCAACACACAGAATTATAAGGAGGAGGAAGAGGTTTTTAATTGTTTTGATCATTTTGTTTTATGCTTAATAAAAAGTTCAATATCCTCCCAAAGTCTGCCGTCAGCTTCCATACGATTACCTCGCTCATCCTCAAGCCAAATTTGTTTTAGCTGCAGTTGCTTATAACAATCTTTTGAGTAGCTCAACAGGGCATCAGCCAGTTGGGCTCCCTTAAAGGTTTCTATTGGTGTATGATCGATGTATATCCTCATAAAATAAGAGATTCAGTTTCAGATATTGGGATATACAAAGTTAGTTCCTTTTTAAGAAAAGGAACATAATAAGAGTTAAGGAATTGGTTGATTTTTTAAATGAATCACTTATAAGGATAAGAACTGTTATGATTGACGAAGCAACTCTTTATTGATGGCCTTCACCAAAGCCGGTCCTTCGTAAATAAAACCGGTGTAGAGCTGAATGAGCGAAGCACCGGCTTCCAGTTTTTCCAGAGCATCTTCCTTGCTCATAATGCCTCCTACACCAATTACAGGAATGCTGCCCTTCGATTTGGTATGGATATAACGAATCACTTCAGTTGATCGCTCACGAAGCGGCTGGCCACTCAGTCCACCCGCGCCAACTTGTTTGATTTGATCCGCTGTATAGCTTAAGCCCTCACGCGAGATGGTGGTGTTGGTAGCCACAATCCCATCGATTGAGGTTTCGGTCACAATCTCTATTATATCGTCAAGCTGGTTCTGATTAACATCAGGAGCTATTTTCAGAAGAATGGGTTTCGTCTTTTCTTTAGAACGATTCAGTTGCATGAGTTCGTTTAACAGATTCTTAAGCGGTTCTTTATCCTGAAGTTCTCTTAGGTTTGGCGTGTTGGGTGAGCTGACGTTTACCACAAAATAATCGACAAGCGGGTACAGGGCTTCGAAACATTTCATGTAATCGCTGGTCGCTTCCTCGTTTGGTGTGACCTTATTCTTACCAATATTCCCACCAATAAGCACTTTGGTTTTCTTTTGGCGAAGACGCTTGACAACGTCTTCAAGCCCTTCGTTGTTGAATCCCATGCGGTTGACCAGGGCTTTATCGTTGACAAAACGGAAAAGTCGGGGTAGGGGATTGCCATCCTGAGCTTTGGGTGTAACCGTTCCAATTTCGATAAAACCAAAGCCCATGCTGCCTAAAAAGTCAAAAGCTTCGGCATTTTTATCCAAACCTGCAGCCAAACCAACCGGGTTTGGGAATTTTAAACCAAAGAGTTCGCGTTCCAGTTTGGGATGTTTGACATTGAATTGTGCCGAAACCATGGAACGCATCAAAGCTGATTTATGAAAAAGCTTAAAACATCTGAAGGTAAACTTGTGAATGCTTTCCGGATCGAACTGAAGCAGAATGGGGCGAATGGCTAATTTGTATAAACTCATCTATCTTGTTTTTTTTGCAAAGATAATAGGTTTATTATAATAAAAGACGAGTGGGTCTGATTTATGAGATGTGGGTATAAAAAAAGAGATTGCTTTATTAAACAATCTCTTCGAGTGATCCCTCTGGGGTTCGAACCCAGGACCCCATCATTAAAAGTGATGTGCTCTACCAGCTGAGCTAAGGAATCGTGCTGATTTTATTTGCAAGACT